>JBAWVF010000001.1:0-79401 GCA_037147415.1 Rhodospirillaceae bacterium
GACTGGAAGCACACAACATCTAGTGGGTGTGTGCGTTAACCCGATAGGCATGGTCCCATCGTCCCTCATCCACCACACTGTTCTCCCGATAATACTATACATAGCAGATATAAGTCGGCTCGACTATATCTCTAGTTCTTTACTGTATCCGCGGAATGTTAGCGGAAATGGTGGGCGATGACGGGATTGAACCGCCGACATTCTCGGTGTAAACGAGACGCTCTACCGCTGAGCTAATCGCCCGACCAGCCGTACCCGAACTATAAACTAGTTCAGGGTGTCCTTTAAAGTCTTGCCGGCCTTAAATTTCGGCTGCTTGGAGGCCGGAATGTCGATTTCTTCACCGGTCCGGGGGTTACGCCCCTTACTTGCCGCTCGCTCAGCGACCGCAAAAGTCCCGAAGCCAACCAGCCGAACCTCGTCGCCCTTCTTCAGCGAATCGGAAATTCCGTCAAATACTGCATCAACCGCTTTGATCGCATCATTCTTTGACAAACCGGCGACATCCGCGACATGAGTTACAAGATCATTCTTATTCACTATGGCCCCCATCTAATAACCTGTCAGGCGACGCGGTGAGTTTACCGGCCCCGTCCCTCCTGCTTTGACCTAAGACTAAGCACAGACGAGAGCACCCGTCAATTCCCCCGGACACTCCCGAGACCGCGACAAACTCACCAACCGAACTTTACACTCAGTGCCGAATCATCTCTTCATGATCGGAGTCGGCAACCTTGGAGGCCACAGCATCAACCTCTACCGGCTCCGTCCACTCAATCGGCACCAACTCGCGAGTCAATGCGTTCTTCAGCACATCATCGACAGTATGTACCGGTACAATCATTAAACCGCGCTTAACGTTATCGGGAATTTCAGCCAAGTCTTTTTCATTATCCTTGGGAATCAGCACTGTTTTCAGCCCGCCCCGCAGAGCCGCCAGCAGCTTTTCCTTTAGCCCCCCGATCGGCAACACCCGACCGCGCAGAGTGATCTCTCCCGTCATGGCCACATCTTTACGTACCGGGATCCCGGTCAGGACCGATACAATCGAGGTAATCATGGCGACGCCGGCCGACGGCCCGTCCTTGGGGGTTGCCCCCTCGGGCACATGGACATGAATATCTTTCTTTTCAAAGCTGGTCGGCTTGATGCCAAAGGCCGTCGCGCGCGAGCGCACGTAACTTTCAGCCGCCTGCACCGACTCCTTCATCACCTCACCAAGCTTGCCGGTTGTGGTGATTCGGCCCTTGCCGCGCAGCGACACCGCCTCTATCGACAGAATTTCGCCGCCAACCTCGGTCCAGGCCAGGCCGGTGGTCACGCCGATTAAATCCTCCAACTCCGCCTCGCCGAAGTGGAAACGGCGAACCCCGGCATATTTATCAAGATTACGTCGGGTAATATGTACTTTCTCGATGCCCTTCATCAAAATATCTTTGATCGATTTACGGGCAAGATTAGCAATCTCGCGTTCGAGATTCCGAACACCGGCCTCGCGGGTATAAAAACGAATCACGTCGCGCAGAGCATCATCGGAAATGCTGAACTCATTCTTCTTGAGCCCGTGCTGCTTGATTTGCTTCTCAAGCAGATGACGCCGAGCGATTTCGACCTTCTCATCCTCGGTGTAGCCCGCGACTCGGATAATTTCCATTCGATCGAGCAGAGGCTGCGGCATCCGCAACGTATTGGCGGTACAAACAAACATTACATCGGAAAGATCGTAATCGACCTCGAGATAATGATCATTAAAAGTTGAATTCTGCTCGGGATCGAGCACCTCGAGCAAGGCCGAAGACGGGTCTCCGCGCCAATCCGATCCCAGCTTGTCGACTTCGTCAAACAAGAAAAGCGGGTTCGAGGCCTTGGCCTTCTTCATGCCCTGAATGACCTTGCCGGGCATCGAGCCGATATAAGTCCGCCGATGACCGCGCACCTCGGCTTCATCCCGCACGCCGCCCAGCGACATCCTGACGAAGTTACGCCCGGTCGCACGCGCGATCGACTTGCCCAGTGAGGTCTTGCCGACACCGGGCGGTCCGACCAGACAGAGAATCGGCCCCTTCACCTTGGTGACGCGCTGTTGAACCGCAAGATACTCCAGTATCCGTTCCTTAACCTTCTCAAGGCCGAAGTGATCGGCATTGAGCACCGCCTCGGCCCCCTTAATGTCCCTTTTAACCTTGCTGCGCTTCTTCCAGGGAATATTGAGCATCCAGTCGAGATAGTTCCGCACCACCGTCGCCTCGGCCGACATCGGGCTCATGGTGCGCAGCTTCTTCAACTCGGCCAGCGCCTTCTCACGCGCTTCCTTGGAGAACCGGGTTTTGTTGATTCGTTCCTCGATCTCGGCGGCCTCATCGCGGCCATCTTCCGATTCGCCCAGTTCCTTCTGGATCGCCTTCAACTGTTCATTGAGATAGTATTCGCGTTGCGTCTTTTCCATTTGCCGCTTGACGCGGTTTCGGATGCGCTTTTCGACCTGCAAGACCCCGATCTCGCCTTCCATGAAAGCATAGACCCGTTCCAGGCGCTCGGACACCACCGCGGTCTCAAGAAGCTGCTGTTTTTCCGGAATCTTCAATGCCAGATGTGAAGCAACGGTATCTGCAAGTTTACCCGGTTCTTCAATCTGGTTGATCGAAACCAGCACTTCGGGCGGGATTTTCTTGTTCAGCTTAATATATTGCTCGAACTGCGAAACGACGGCGCGAGATAGCGCCTCCAGTTCTTGTATCTCCCCGACCCGTTCCTGGATCAACTCGGCGCTGGCCTGGAAAAAGTCGTCATTTTCGGAATAACTGGTAATCGCAGCGCGCTGCACGCCTTCGACCAAGACCTTGACCGTACCATCGGGCAGCTTCAGCAGTTGCAGCACGGTGCCGACCGTGCCGACATTGAAAATATCGGCCGGTTGCGGATCATCCTGGGCGGCGTTCTTCTGGGTGACCAGCAATATCTGCTTGTCATCCTTCATCACGTCCTCTAGCGCCCGCACCGATTTTTCACGGCCGACAAACAGCGGCACGATCATATGGGGGAAGACGACGATATCGCGAAGCGGCAGAACCGGGTAAAGGAGAGCGCCGCGGGATACTTCGAACATGAGAAAATGCCTCTTGGCTATGCAGGCCGCCGAGCAATCGCCCGTCCGGACCCCCTTCCGAACATGGTGATCTCAAACGGCTTCGCCCATAACGTGGCACAGCACCCCGGCCGCTTCAAGGGGCGCCGACCACTCTCAAAACCGATACGTCGAATCGTGCACCGCTCACGCCCGCGGCGAAGCTTCACTGCGACGTCCCGAATAGCTCTGCAAAGGTTTCGCGCGGCCTTCGACCACTTCTTTGCTGATCGTAATCTGGTCGACGCCTTCCAACCCCGGCAATTCGAACATCGACTCCAGCAGAATCATTTCCATGATCGAACGCAGACCACGCGCGCCCGTCTTGCGGGCAATCGCCTTGTGCGCGATGCCCTTAAGCGCGTCTTCCTGGAACTCCAGACGGACATCCTCCATCTCGAACAAACGCTGGTATTGTTTGACCAGTGCGTTCTTGGGATCGATCAGGATTTTGACCAGCGCCGCTTCGTCGAGATCGGTCAGCGTCGCCACCACCGGTAGACGACCGACGAATTCGGGAATCAAGCCGAATTTCAGCAAATCCTCCGGCTCGCATTCCCGCAGAATATCGCCGGTCGCGCGCTCGTCCGGGCCTCGCACATCGGCGCCGAAACCGATCGAGGTGCCACGGCCGCGCTGAGCGATAATCTTTTCCAGACCCGCAAAGGCACCGCCACAGATGAACAGAATGTTCGTGGTGTCGACCTGAAGAAACTCTTGCTGTGGATGCTTACGCCCGCCTTGGGGCGGCACCGAAGCAACCGTACCTTCCATGATCTTAAGCAGAGCCTGCTGCACGCCTTCGCCCGAAACGTCGCGCGTAATCGACGGATTGTCGGACTTGCGGCTGATCTTGTCGACCTCGTCGATATAAACGATGCCGCGCTGTGCGCGTTCGACATTATAGTCGGCCGCCTGCAACAGTTTCAGAATGATGTTCTCGACATCCTCACCGACATAACCCGCTTCGGTCAGCGTGGTCGCATCCGCCATGGTGAAGGGCACGTCGATGATTCGCGCCAATGTCTGCGCCAGCAAAGTCTTGCCGCAACCGGTCGGACCGACCAGCAGGATATTCGACTTTGCCAGTTCGACATCGCTGTGCTTATTGCCGTTGGCCAAGCGCTTGTAATGATTATGGACCGCAACCGCGAGCACGCGCTTGGCATGCTCCTGCCCGATCACGTAATCATCAAGAACGGCATTAATATCACGCGGAGTCGGCACGCCATCCCGTGACTTCACGAGGGTGGTCTTGCTTTCCTCTCGGATAATATCCATGCACAATTCTACGCATTCATCACAAATGAACACGGTCGGACCGGCAATTAGCTTACGAACCTCATGCTGGCTCTTGCCACAAAACGAGCAATAGAGCGTATTCTTCGAGTCGCTGCCACTTGACTTGCTCATCTCGACTCCGTAACCCCGCTGCCGTCCGCCTGAAAGCGCAATCCTCGGCCGACACCGGGCATACCTGCCAAACCCGAAGCCGGCACCGCCGCTCCGAGCACTTCATTCAACACCACTTTGCCGGCGTCGATCAATGCTTTGTTACGGCCAATGTGCAGCTTCAGACATCATTCGACGGGGTTGGCCGTTTCAGCACGACCTCGTCGATCAGACCGAAGGCTTTTGCTTCCTCCGGGGACATGAATTTGTCACGTTCCATGGTCGCCTCAACCACATCGAGGGTCTGCCCGGTGTGACGCGAATATATCTCATTCAGACTTTGACGCAGCGTCAGGATTTCGCGGGCCTGGATTTCAATATCCGCTGCCTGCCCCTGAGTCCCGCCCGAAGGTTGATGCAACATGATTCGGGCGTTCGGCAGACAGAAGCGCTTGCCGGGGGCACCCGCCCCCAGCAAGAGCGAACCCATCGATGCCGCCTGACCGATACAGACGGTCGAGACATCGGGGCGGATATACTGCATCGTATCGTAGATCGCCAAACCCGAAGTCACGATACCGCCCGGAGAATTGATGTAAAAGGCGATGTCTTTTTTCGGATTTTCCGATTCCAGGAACAGAAACTGGGCACAGATCAAACTGGCCACCGCATCGTTGACCCCGCCGATCAGAAAGACAATTCTTTCCTTTAGCAGGCGGGAATAGATATCGAACGCACGCTCTCCCCGATTGGTCTGTTCGATGACCATCGGCACCAGTGCGTTCATCTCTGTCTCGAAAGGGTTCATGCCCGGATGTTCTCCCCGTTACCCGCCGCTACCGTTCTCAGATTTCTTCCGGTTCCTTACGCAAATCCTCGATCGATACCGTGCGATCGGTGACCCGAATCAGTTCCAGAATGAAATCAACGGTCTTGTCCTCATAGATCGGCGCCTTCAACCGGTCAACCGCGTGTTCGTTTTTGCGGAACAGGTCGAGGACTTCACGTTCGTGTCCGGGATAGCGCCGCGCCTCGGCCAGAATCGCCCGGTTGACCTCTTCCTGCGTCACCTTGATATTATTGCGTCGAGCGATTTCAGATAACAACAGCCCGAGACGAACCCGTCGTTCTGAAATAGCGCGGTATTCCGCCTTGACCACTTCTTCGTCACGTTCCAATTCCGTCGCCGGCAGACGCCCGCCGGTCTTTTCGGCCTGCCACTCCGTCCACACCGATTCGAACTCGTATTCGACCATCGACGGCGGAACCGGGAACTGATTAACCTCGGCCAGCTTATCGAGCAACAACCGCTTGGCCCGCCGCCGGCTCAGTTGGGCGTATTCCTTACCCAGCCGCTCCCGCGCAGAGGTGCGCAGTGCCTCGACACTCTCCATCCCATAGCGTTTGGCCAATTCATCATCGACCACCACGGGTAGCCGGGTGCGCACATCTTTAATATCAAGTTCGAAGATGCCTTGCTGACCCGCGACTTCCTTACCGTGATAGTCGGCCGGGAAATTAATGGTCAACTGCCGATGCTCACCGGCCCGGGCGCCTTGCAGGCCCGATTCGAACTCGGGCAGGAAGCTGCCTTGCCCAAGAATTAACTCATGATTTTCGGCTTTCATGCCATCCATGGCAACGCCGTTTACGGTGCCGTTGAAATCGATGATCACCGCATCACCGTCGGCGGCGCCGCGATCCTCGGTCAGCGGCTCGGTCTTGCGCGAGAACTCGGCAAGACTGGCCAGCATGGTATCGATGGCCGCGTCATCAACCTCGGCAACCGGGCGTTCCAACTCGATACCGGCAAAGTCGGCCGGTTCAATGTCGGGCATCAGTTCGACCCGCATGGTATATTCCAGGTCGCGCCCGGCCTCGTACGGGGGGGCGTCGATGGCGGGCTGCAAAGCCGGACGCAGACCGCGATCCTTCAGAGCCTGCTTCGCGCTCGCCTCGATCTCGACTTCCACCACCTCTTGATTGACCGAGCTGGCAAAGCGTCGGGTCACTTCGACCAGCGGCACCTTGCCGGGCCGGAAGCCGGGCAGCTTGACGGTCCGGCACAGCTCTTTGAGCTTGGCCTGGATTTTGGTGTCGATCTCTTGCGCGGCGATAACGACTTTGAATTCGCGCTTCAGGCCGTCGGCGCTGATCTCGGTAATTTGCATGTCAGTGAAAGCCCATCCGAAGAGTAAACCACGCCCGGCCTTGAAGGGCCGGCTCGACCGAAGCCGAAATTCAGGTACCATACATCCCAGGCACCGGGTATCGCATTTGGTGCGGACGAAGGGACTCGAACCCCCACGACTTTCGTCACCGGAACCTAAATCCGGCGCGTCTACCAATTCCGCCACGTCCGCTACGCCCGATCAGCCCGGCGGCGCACGAAACACGCCACCGCCGGCTCAACCGACGCGGCGCTGTCTATAGCATAACGAAGTCGTGGCAAACAGGCCAATTCCATATTTGCCCGCGGCAAATCCCGCTCTCAGACCGACGCTTGCTCGCTGAAGGTTTCGCGAAAGGCCCCGACCGCCAGCGTCCGCAGCTCATCCGGCGCTTCGGAGCGCTCATGATGAACATTAAAGCGAACATGAGGAATGCCGGCCGAATTGCGACTGAGGCCGAGTATCTTCGCCGTGTCCACTACACGGCCATTAACCACTCGTCGATACACCGCATCGGTCGAGATGCTTTCATCGCTCTTGCGTTTCATGAACCACATGCCGAATTCTCCGCATTTTACCGGTTGCTGTCTCAATATTATCAAAAATGCATCGGTCTTTACTTTGACCGATGCCCTTGCAACCGGTTAAGGATAACTTCGTTACGGTTTTTTTCCCCTGCGTCGAAGCGTCGCGCTGCCGTCGCCATGACAACAACGTGTTAATAACAACACAGTGATTTCATCACTCGGAACAACACAGTGATTTCATCACGCGGAACAACACAGTGATTTCATCACGCGGACCAACACAGTGATTTCATCAGCCGGGGCATCAGCTCGGGCAGATCTTCGGCGATCAATCCCGGCCCGAAACCGGCCGCCGCCGCACCGTGAAACCAAACGGCCGCGCAGGCCGCTTCAAAGACCGGCATACCGGCCGCAATCAGGCCGAGCGCCAACCCGGCCAGCACATCACCCGCACCGGCGGTCGCCAGCCAGGGCGGAGCATTGGTGTTGATCACCACGCGGCCGTCCGGCGCGGCGATCACGGTATCGGCGCCTTTCAACAGCACCACCGCCCCGCTGCGCCCCGCCGCGGCGCGCGCCCGGGTCAACTTGTCGGGCAAATTTTGTTCGACGGGGAACAGCCGGGCGAACTCGCCCTCATGCGGGGTTAGCAAACACCGGTCGGTCAAGGCCGCAAACAGGGGGGCCGGAGCGTCGGCAAACCCGGTGAGCGCGTCGGCGTCGAGTACCACCGCACGCCCGGCCGCACGCCCGCCCTCCCGGCCGCCCTCCCGGCCGCCCGCACCGGCAAGCGTCGCCAGCACCCGCGCCCGTAACTCTTCCGAGACCCCGGCGCCCGGACCCAGTAAAACCGCATTGCGTCGCGCGTCGGCCAGCAAAGCGGCGAAACCCGCGACCCCGTCCACCGGCTCGACCATTATCGCGGTCAAACTGGCGGCATAAATCGCAAACGACTCGAGCGGACACGCCACCGTGACCAATCCGGCGCCGATTCGCAACGCCGCCCGAGCCGCCAGCCGAGCCGCCCCGGTCATCTTGCCGCCGCCGGAAATCAGGGCATGGCCGCGTGCAAATTTATGGCCGTCGAGCGCGGGCCGAGGCCACTGTTCACGCCAATGCGTCGGGCTATTTTCCAACGCCGCCGGGCGGACGGTATCGAGCACACTGTCGGGAATGCCGATATCGACGATTTCCAGCGTGCCGCACAACGCGCGGCCGGGCAGCAACACATGCCCCGGCTTTTTACGAAAGAAGCTGACGGTCAAATCGGCCGGCAACGCCGTCCCGAGCACCCGGCCCGAATCACCATGTACGCCGCTCGGAACATCGACCGCGACCACCGCTAACCGGCGGTGCGCCAGCGACTCGAGAACAGCGCGGGCATCGCCCTCCAGCGGTCGCGACAAACCGGCGCCGAACAGCGCATCAACCACCAACTCGACACCGTCATGAGACTCGGCGAGCGACTCGACCGGCCCGGACCAGCGCGCCGCAGCCAACGCCGCATCGCCCCGAAGCGCCGCCCGCTCCCCGAGCAAGGCCAGTCGCACCGGCCAGCCCGCCTCGGACAACAGCCGCGCCACGACAAAGCCATCGCCGCCGTTATTGCCCGGTCCGCACAGCACCAGCGTCGGCCGCGGCGTCCAGCGCATACAAATCGCGCGCGCGACGCCGGCCCCGGCATTTTCCATCAAGGTGATGCCGGGCATTCCCCCGGCTATGGCCAGCCCATCGGCCCGAGCCATTTCGGCGACGGTTAGAAGAGCGTGCGGATCCTGTGTCATGAGCAGCGGTCCCCGGCAAGCTTGTGAAACGCCTCGACCTCGGCCGCGGCGCCGCGCCGAACAAAGCCGGTATCGCTGCCGGCAATCACCATCCGGCAGCCGACATCCAGCAGGCGGGACAGGCTGCGCGCCGGGCTCGGGATACTGCCGTAACAGAGGCCGCTGTCGAGAATGGCCCGCTCGGCCCGATCGATCAACCGGCCGACATCGGGATGATCGAAGCGCCCCAACGCACCGGCCGCACCGGACAAATCATAAGGGCCGATGAACAGCACATCGACCCCCGGCACCGCAGCGATTTCGGCAATCGACTCGACCCCGGCCACGGTCTCGATCTGGCAGATGATCAGCAGCGTGTCGGCGGTCCGGTCTCGGTACTGCTCGCCATACAGCCCCCAGCCCGACGCCCGCACCGAGCCATAAGCCGAGCCACGCACCCCCGCCGGCGGATAACGACAGGCCGCCACCGCAGCACGGGCTTCCTCGGCCGAGCCGACCGCCGGAATCATCAGCCCCTCGACCCCGCTATCCAGCGCACGCTTGATATAAACGGTGTCATTCCACGGCACCCGCAGGATCGGGCAGGCCCCGCCCGCCGCAATCGCCTGCATCAAGCCGATGGCATCGGTAAAGGAGCCCGGCCCGTGCTCGTGATCGATCATGACGAAATCATAACCGGCCATGCCGACGATCTCGGCCGCAATCGGCGACACCATATTAAGCCAGCAGCCAAGAACTCGACCGCCTTCGGCGAGACGCTTTTTCACCGGATTGTCGCGAATCATGAAGCTTCTCCTTAATACAGCGGTTTAACACTCTATATCGCGGACGCTTACGTCGGTCGATTCCCGGAGGCGGGGAAGCGCAGCGCGGGGGGCGAGGTTGCGCCATTTCGGCTTTCGGTATACGATACTCTCCTTATCGGGGCTCCTGGGGTTACGCGGCGCAGAATGTGCCGTTAATAAGGGCGACGGCCATGGAACAAGAAGAAGAATTTAACCGCGCTATCCGAAGAATGGTGCGAACATCGAACATTTATTTTGTAATCCACGTCACCTATAGCGCTTTTAATTTTATTAGAAACAATAAAGACTTGATGCTTCTTTTACAGAATTCAGCCATTGACTTTGTTCAGCCGCTGGGCGGGACAATATTCCAAATGCATAAGGGGGATCAGTTTATCATATTTAATGAATCGGCCGGTCCTAAAGTATCGACTGTCGCCGATAATATTACAGCTTCGGCGTTCCCCGATCGGATCGCCGGAGAAGAATCCGATCAGGTTTTAACCAGGGTTTTCACAGTTCCTAATGATTATGTGGAGCTGCGGCGAGCAGCTAACGCCTATATTGATGGATATTCTGCGAATGTTTCTTCATTGCTTACGATCGCGACACCGGACGCAAAAGCGCTTATCCTTAGTGAGGAGCTGGACGGTCCGCTGACCGCCCGAGCCTTGAACCGGATCGAAGATGCGCTGGCGGAGACCGACATCACCCCCTATATCCGCTCGCAGCCGGTTTACGAGACCGACCATCATGGCCATTGGATACCGCTGTTCCATGAGTTTTACACCTCGATTACCGAGCTTCATCACGATAAGTTCCCCAAGCTGGTCCTTCGGGGTGATGAGCGCATGTTCATCGAGTTGTGCCGGGTACTCGACCGACGCAGCGTCCCGGAAATCCTGCGCCGCCACCGGGCCAAGCCAAGCAACCGCATCAGCCTGAACCTGACGCTCGCTTCCTTCAAAAGCCCGTTTTTTGAAAAGTTCCTGAAAGACTCATCCGAGTCCGAGCGTAAATCTCTGGTCATCGAGATGAATCATTCCGATCTGTTCCATCAACCCCGATCAACCCTCAGAGCCTTGGCCACCCTGCGCGAAGCCGGGTTCAGCATCGTGCTTGACGGCATCACGCTCGACTTGTTGGCCATCACCGCCCTGCACCGACTCGACCTTGATTATCTCAAGGTCTCCATGTCCAACTCCAGCATGTCGATGCTGAAAGATGATCACTGCGTCGCTTCATTAAAAAAGCTGCCGCGGGAAAAAGTCATCTTATGCCAATGCGAGAAGGACTCGACCCTGCCGGTCGGCCAAGCCTTCGGCCTGAACAAGTTTCAGGGCCGGCTGATCGACCGTCTGGTCTCCGGAAAAGCCTGAAACCCGCCCCCCTCAACCGCCCGACCCGGCCCCGCCCGAACCGTAAACCGGCGGCGTATAAACCGGGACGACCAGCGGCGCCAAGCGCGCGCCCATATAGGTTGCTCCCGGTTGATTCGGTGTCGGCACGTCACCCCATTGGCCGAGCGGGTCGGGACTGCTCGGTTTGGTATTGAGATCGGGCGCCCTGGTTCCCGGCGTCGGCACCGGCGCCGGAGTCAGCACGGTCGAATGAGTGCCGGGACGCGGCTTGACCCCGGGCGGGGCCGCAGCCGGACGACTGTAGGCGACCGGATTGCGGTCTATGCTCACCACATCGGGATACTGGCACCCCGCCAGCACCCCGACCAGGATCAACGCCGTTCTCGCACGCACTGCTTTCCTCATTCCGGCCCCCTGTTCCGCTTCCCCTCAGTCCCGGGAATGCGCAGCCCCCGGACCCGAGTTAAACCGCGGCGGCGGCGGCGGCCCCGGCACCACGTCGGGCGCCGGCTTCGGCGCAGTTACCCGGCCATCGGGATGAACCACCCGTGGCAACACGGTGATGCGCTGAACCGGCATGCCGGTCACCGAAGGATACCAACGGTCGGTATGCGCCGCCATTTTGACCAGCAAGTGATTGCGATCAAAGAACATCACGATATGATCGACCATTTCCGAGCGCGTGGTCCCGTTGGAAAACTGCGTCTCCGCCTGGATCGCCGGGAACGGGTAAGTATAAGTCATCATCACCAGTTGGGTCAGACGATCGAAATGCGGGTTTTCGGGCGGATCGCCCAGCATCCGCATCACGTCGTCCTGATGCACCCCGAGCTTAAAGATATAAGACGGCTCAACCGTCACACGGGCGCCGCGCAGATCGGGCTGCACACACCCGGTCAGCACCAGCAAGAGCCCTGCGGCCAGAACGCTGCGAACAGATTGCCTCACACCCGATCTCCCGCTATTCACCACGGAACGGCCGGGCCAGCAAGCCATCAATGGTCGCGTCGATGGCGCCGCCCCGATTAAGAATGGCATCGACCGCGGCGCAAATCGGCATCTCGATCCCGAGTCGGGCCGCCAATGCCACCACCGCCGCCGCGCTGTGCACACCTTCGGCCACCGATTGCCGCTCGCCCAGAATATCGGCCAGCGCCCTGCCTTCGCCCAGCGCAATGCCCAGCGACATATTACGCGATTGCCGCCCGCTGCACGTCAACGCCAAATCACCCAGCCCCGACAATCCCATCAGCGTATCCGCCCGACCGCCGAGTGCCACACCCAGCCGGACGATCTCGGCCAAGCCCCGGGTAATCAGCGCGGCGCGAGCATTGTCGCCGAAGCACCGCCCCTCGACCACACCACAGGCGATCGCCAGCACATTCTTGACCGCGCCGCCGACCTGCGCTCCGATCATATCATCGGAAAGATAGGGCCGAAAGCGCGCGCTGCCCAGCGCCGCCACCAACCGACTCCCAAGCGCGGAGTCGGCACAGGCCAGCGTCACCGCGGTCGGCAGGCCCCGCGCCACTTCGGCGGCAAAAGTCGGCCCGGACAGGACCGCCAGCGGCGCACCGGGCGCACCGGCGGCCACAGCTTCCGTCATCATGGCGCTGCTGCCGATTTCCATACCCTTGGCGCAGATCACCAGCGGCACCCCCGGCCGCAGTGCGGGCGCCAAATCACGACAAACCGCCCGCATATGCTGAGCCGGCGCCACCAACAGCACGACATCGGCCGCGGCCACCTCGCCCAGCCGCACCGTTGCGTGTAACGCGGGCGCCAACGCAATGCCGGGTAGAAAGCGCGTATTCTCGTTGCGGTTATTAATCGCGTCGACGACATCCGGCTCGCGCGCCCATAGCAGCACCGAGCGCCCGGCCCGCAGCACCGCCGCCGCCAACGCCGTGCCCCAGGCCCCGCCGCCGACCACACCGATCCGCCCGAAAACAGCCCTTTCTTCCGCTTCCGCCACCGTCAGCACCCTCTTGCGCGTTTAATCTCACCGGAGTTTTGCAGACCCGGACCGCGGGCACAAGTGTCACGGTCCGCCCCCTGATTATCATTATTGTGATTTGTTGTTGCTCTGCACCGTAATCTCCCTCAGATTAGCAGGGTGCGATCGATGAAAATCGGACGGGAAAACGATGGACTGGGACAAGTTGCGAGTCTTCCATGCCGTCGCCGAGGCGGGGAGCTTTACGCACGCGGGCGAGGCCCTGAATCTCAGCCAGTCTGCGGTCAGTCGGCAGATTAGCGCGCTTGAAGAAAGCCTGAGCGTTCCGCTGTTCCATCGCCATGCCCGCGGTCTGATCCTGACCGAGCAGGGCGACATGCTTTACCAAACCGCCCGCGACGTCTTCGCCAAGCTCTCGATGACCGAGGCGATGCTGAGCGAAAGCCGCGAGGCGCCCAAGGGTCCACTGAAAGTCACCACCACCGTTGCCTTCGGAACCACATGGCTGGCGCCGCGCATCCGTGAATTCCTCACCCTCCACCCCGATATCCAGTTTACCCTGCTGGTCAATGACGGTGAACTCGACCTTGCCATGCGTGAGGCCGACCTTGCCATCCGCATGAACGCTCCGCGTCAGCCGGACCTGATCCAGCGCCATTTGATGACGTTGCGCTTTCATATCTATGCCCACGCCAACTACATTAAGCGCTGTGGCACCCCCCGCAACGCGGCCGATCTCGATCATCACGACATCATCGCCTTTCCCGAGGACACCAGACCGAACATCTCCGACATCAATCTGTTGCTGGAGTGCGGCGCTTCGACACCGGGAGTACGCAAGGCGATTCTGCGCATCAACAATATGTATGGAATTTTCCGGGCGGTCGAAAGCGGCCTGGGGATCGCAATGCTGCCCGATTACATGGCCGAAGGCCGGCAGGAGCTGGTCAAAATCCTGCCCGAAATCGAAACACCCAAGATCGAGGCGTTTTTCGTCTATGCCGAGGAACTGCGCCATTCCAAGCGCATCGCGGTCTTCCGGGACTTTCTGGTCCGCAAAGTCTCGGAGACGGTCTTTTAGAGCGGCGGTCTTTCAGACTTTATTCGTCAACTCGGCTCAACGGAGCGGCGCGGTTTCGGCGATTGGTATGCCAGCGTCGTTGGCTGACGAGCACTTATCTCGTCGATTCGACCTTCGAGATGACCGAAATCTCGGGCACTCGGCATGCCCTCCACGCGCCCCTCAAGCCGTGCCTGGCTTTCCATAATCTTAATAATCATGGGCTCCAGCCGGCCTAATGTCGCCCGTATTGCAATAAGCTGTTCGTCCTGTCGCGCAAACTGTTGGTCCTGTTTGGCAAGCTGCTCGCCTTGCCTTGCAAGCTGCTCGCCCTGCTTGGCAAGCAATTCGCCCTGGACAGCCAAAATACCCTCGATCCGCGCCAGCCGCTCTTCGCTCATCGCCGCCTCCGTAAACATGCCGTCACTATACGCCTTGCCGGCCGAAGCGTCACCTCTCTTCACCGCTGCTTCTGCGATAGCGGCCGGCGCCATCGAGAACCGGCAGGATTAAACTACGGGCTGTTTTCGCACCGACACCCTGGGGCAGGCCGGCGAAAATTTGTTTACTCGCCTCGATCATGGTGACTCCGGCAAAGGCCTTGAACCAGCGAATCCCGATTTGCTCCCAGGCCGGGGCCCAAGCCGCGCTGAAACGCGAGTTGATCGGCGGAATAAACAACGCATGCGACGTGCGCTCGGGCACGAACAGAGTATCACGCAACACCTGTTTAAGCTGGCCGACCGAATAAGGGTAGCCATGGCCGAAGGGCGTGCTTTCGGCCCGCGCCCACAAGCCGCGGCGGTTAGGCACCACCGCAATCAAGCAGCCGTTGCCGGCCATCACCCGCCAGATTTCGCGCAGCATCGGCCGCAGCTGCTCGGTACCCTCCAGCCCGTGAATCAACAGAATGCGGTCAACCGACAGATCGGCCAGCGGCAGTTCGGCCTCGTCGGCCAGCGTCACCAACCCCGGCCCTTCGCCCGGCCAGTAAGCGACGCCCTGCGACGCCGGCATTACCGCCACCACCCGTTCAGCCTCGCCGAGAAACGGCCGCAAAAACGGGGTCGCATAGCCGACACCGACCACCGTCATTCCGGCCGTCTTCGGCCACAGCTCGCGCAGCCTGCGCCGAATCACGCGCCGCGCCGCCTCGCCAAGACTGCTCCGATAGAATTCGCGCAGCTTTTCAATGTCGGTATACATGGCCTGTCCGATAACCCCTCCGGAAACCCATTGGAACAGAGTGGTCGGGAAAATCAAGTGGCTTGCAAAACCGCACGCAGTAGTTCATCACCGAATATAATGCTCATCGGCTCCGGCCGGTCGAAAAAGGGGTCCATTGCCATGGAGTTGCTGGTCCTGCCCGCGCTTAAAGACAACTATGTCTATATGGTATGCGATCCGAGTGACGGCATCGCCGCAGTCGTCGATCCGGCCGAAGCCGGCCCCGCAATCAACGCGGCGGAAAGCCGCGGCCGGCAGATCGGCGCGGTGTTCAACACACACCATCATGACGACCATATTTTCGGTGATCAGCAGATAAAGACCCGGTACCGCTGCCCGGTAATCGGAGCGCGCGCCGACGCCCATCGCATCCCCGAGATGGATATCGGCCTCGGCGACGGTGACCATTATCAGTTCGGTACCGAAAATATCCAGGTTATTGCGACCCCCGGCCATACCAGCGGCCACATCAGCTTCTATTTTCCGCGGGCCGGTCTGCTCTTTTGCGGCGACACCCTGTTCTCGCTCGGATGCGGCCGGCTGTTCGAAGGTACGGCGGCTCAAATGTGGGCGTCACTGTTGCGATTGCGCGCACTGCCCGACACAACCAAGGTTTGTTGTGCCCACGAATACACGCTGTCCAACGCTCGTTTCGCTCTCAGTATCGAGCCCGGCAATCCGGCCCTGGTCGCGCGCGCCGCGGCCGCGACGGCGCAACGCGAGCGCAACGCGCCCACGGTGCCGACCACGATGGCCGAGGAAAAGGCAACCAACCCGTTTCTCCGCGCCGACCGACCCGAGATCGCGGCGGCACTCGGAATGAGTGGCGCGCCACCGGTCGAAGTTTTTGCCGAATTACGGCGACGTAAGGATCGTTTTTAAATCGTTTCGATTATTGGAGTCGGTGCCATGATGAAACTGTACTACAGCCTTGCCTCACCCTATGCCCGCAAGGTCCGTATGGCCGCTGCCGAGGCCGGGGTCGACGATCGTATCGATCTCGTATTGACCGACGCCTGGTCGGCGACCGTCGGCTTGCCGCAGGATAATCCGCTGTGCAAAGTGCCGACTTTGGTGCTGGAGGACGGCTCACCGCTCTATGACAGCCCGGTGATCTGCGAATATCTCGATTATCTGGGTGGCGGCTCGCTCTTTCCGCCGGCAGGACCGGAGCGCTGGTGCGCACTGCGCTTACAAGCACTCGGCGACGGCCTGTGTGATGCCGCGGTCGCGCGCCGGCTGGAAGCCATGCGGCCGGAAAACCTGCGTTCCGCCAGTTGGGATCAGCGCCAAAACGCCGCCATGACCCGGGCCTGCGATGTGCTGGAAACCGACATTGACGATTTAACCGGCCCCGTAACGATCGGTGCCTTGGCTGTCGCAACCGCACTCGGTTATCTCGACTTCCGCTTTACCGCCGAGCCCTGGCGCCCCGGCCGACCCCGACTTGCCGCGTGGTTCGAGCAGGCGAGCCAACGCCCGAGTTTCGAATCAACCCGGCCGCCCGCGCCATGAATGCCGCCGCAATCATCGCCCGCCTCGGCCTGAAGCCGCATCCCGAAGGCGGGCATTATGTCGAGACCTACCGTCATCAAAACGAAGGCGGTGGTCGCGGCGCCTGCACCGCGATTTATTATTTGTTGGCGGCCGGGGAGCGGTCGCACTGGCACCGAGTCGATGCCGTGGAAATCTGGCACTGGTATGCTGGCGCCCCGTTGACACTTGAATTGTCGCTGGATGGGCACACGACCCGGCAAGTCTTGCTCGGCCCCGATTTCGCGGCCAATCAGCGCCCGCAAGCGGTGGTACCGGCCGGGGCCTGGCAGGCCGCGTCAACCGCGGGCGATTGGACGTTAACCGGTTGCACGGTTGCCCCGGCCTTCGATTTTGCCGGATTCGAGATGGCACCGAAGGGCTGGGCGCCGAGGTAACAAGGGCATGACTCCAAAATTCCATAATTTCACGAGCAACAACATACGCCGCCACGTGGCCGGTTTGCTTGAACCCGCTCTCTCGACGATTGGAAGCCGACTGGTTCGCGGCTTTAATATCTGCGTTGTCCTGGCCGGTGTTCTGGCCGCCGTGCTGGCCACGGATCCGGTCTACGGGGTTAACATTGAACTGCCGGTTAAGGTCATTCTTTTGCTGTTCACTATCGAATACCTGTTTCGACTGTGGACCGCGCCCGAGCTGGCAACGGCTCATCCGCCGGAAGGACGGCGGCTGCGCTGGGCGCTTTCACCTTTCGGCCTTCTTGATCTCTCCAGTGTCCTGCTGATTCCCTTGGCTCTGGCGGCCGGTGCGGCTCCGACTGCCGCATACCTGTTCGGTGTGCTGTGGATATTCAAGCTGGCCCGCTATTCTCATGGCTTGGCCGTACTCGGGCGTGTGGTCGAGATCGAAGCCGAACCGCTGCTCGGCGTGCTGTTTGCTTTTTTGATCGTTTTGCTGATCGCCTCGGTGCTCGCCTATTTGATCGAAGGGCCGAACCAGCCCGATCAATTCGGCAGCGTACCGAAAGCGATGTGGTGGGCCATCGTCACCCTCACCACCACCGGCTATGGCGACGTCGTGCCGCTCAGTACCGGGGGCCGCGTGCTGAGCGGGTTGGTCATGATGTGCGGCATCATCGTTTTCGCCCTGTGGGCCGGTATTCTCGCCACCGGCTTTTCTCAGGAAATGCGTCGGCGCGCTTTTTTGCGCACCTGGGATCTGGTGTCGCGGGTGCCGCTGTTTCGTGATGTCGGCGCCGCCGTGATTTCCGAAGTTGCCCAGCGCTTGCGCCCGCGCGAAGTCGGACGCGGCACCGTCATTCTGCGCAAAGGCGAGGTCGGGGACTGTATGTATTTCATCGTTCATGGTGAGGTTGTGGTTGATCTGGGCCCAACTTTCTTACACTTGCGCGATGGCGCTTTCATGGGTGAGTTATCATTGATTACCGGAGCACGTCGTAATGCAAGCGCCATGGCAACCCGGCAAACACAACTTCTCATTTTAGACATTGCCGATTTTCGCGATTTAGCCGCGCGCCACCCCGACTTGACCGCCGCAATCCATTTAGAAGCGGAACGACGCCTTAATAACGGTTAGGTGCGGCATTTTGTCCCAAAACACCTACAGCATTACATGCTCAATGATGATATTAGGCGGAGTGAACCTTCAGTTCATTTTAACTCTTCCGTTCCATCATCGATTTTTACTCGAAGGCACGCGCTGATCATGACCGACGATGATGATGATCTGATGTTCGATGATGAGACCGATGCCGGGGCCACGCCGGTAAAGCCGGTAACATCTCCTTTACGCTGGAAGATGTTGGTGGTCGATGATGAGCCCGAGGTTCACTCGATAACCCGGCTGGTGCTGGCCGATTTTGCGTTCAAAGGTCGCAGCGCCCGATTTTTCAGTGCGTATTCGGCGGCCGAGGCAATCAGCATTCTGGAACAGGAAAAGGACATCGCCCTGATCCTGCTTGATGTGGTGATGGAAACCGACGATGCCGGGCTGAAACTGGTTCATCATATCCGGGAAGTCATGAACAACCGTCATGTTCGTATTATTCTACGAACCGGGCAACCTGGGCAGGCCCCCGAGCGTAGCGTTATCCTTGAATATGATATCAACGACTACAAGGCCAAGACCCAGCTGACCGCACAACAACTTTTTACCTGCACCGTCGCCGCATTGCGTTCGTATGAAGACCTGATCGCCATCGACACCAATCGCCGAGGCCTGGAAAAAATTATTGAAGCCTCCAGTTCACTTTCAAAAACGCGCTCGATGCAGCTTTTCGCCGCCGGCGTCCTGACCCAACTCAGTGCGATTATCGGGGCGGGCCCGGATGCGATTTTATGTGTTCAACGGGGCGATTTTCGGCGGCGAGACTGTAATAGTCTTTATGTACTGGCCGGATCCGGTCGCTATGAGACTTTGATTAACCGACCGCTGGAAAATCATGTCGAACCTGAGATTATCGCCAAAGTAAAACTCTGCCTTTATTCAAAGCGAAATTTGTTTGAGCCGACATCTTGTGCTATGTACATCCACACGATAAGTGGGCGCGAAAACGTCGTTTATATGGGATCGAACCGCATTCTTAACAAGCTTGACCAGCACCTTATTGAATTGTTTTGCGACAAGATCACCATCGGCTTTGAAAATATTACACTCTACGAGCAATTACTTCGGTCTCAGCATGCTACCATCGCCACTTTGGCCGAGCTGGCCGAAACCGCTCAAATCGATGTCGGCTCGGTGATTGCGCCGGAGAGTGATGGAGAAACCGATTCGGAACAATACACCGAGTCGCTGCGTATTTCCACGATCGCCGGGAGTATTACGGAACAATTGCGAAGCGACGGGCATTTCCGTTCAATCATCAGCAACCCGTTCGTCGAGATGATCGGTCTGGCCAGCATGTTGCACGACGTCGGCAACATTGCGGTCGCCGACCGTATCCTGCGCAAAAGCGGTCGGCTGGAAGCGGACGAGCGTCGCATCATGGAGTTGCACACCAAACGCGGCAGCTCGATTCTTAACCGGGCCTGCCGTATGGTTGACGGTCTGAACTATCTGGAGTTGGGGGCCGAAATCGCCCGCCATCACCATGAAAATTTCGACGGCTCCGGCTATCCCGACGGTCTGGCCGGAAACGATATCCCGTTGGCCGCACGCATCGTCGCGGTTGCCGATACCTTTGACGCGCTGATTTCCTCGCGCCCCTATCGCAATGCGCTGTCCGAAACCGACGCGATAGCCGAAGTCAAAGCCCAGTCGGGCAAGCGCTTCGATCCGGTCATCGTGGACGCTTTTCTCAAAAGCCGGATGGCCGGTGGTTGATGAAACCGGTCAAGCACCCGCACCCGCCCCGTTTTACCACCCCGCCATCCCGGGCTGAAATAGAGCGACTGGCCGCCGCGACTCTCGAGTCGCTACCCGAAATCTTTCTCCGTCCCGCCGGACCGCTCGTCCTCCTGGTCGAAGACTTCCCCGACGAGGAGACCGAACGCGAAATGGGATTGGAAAGCCCGTTCGATCTGCTCGGGCTTTATCGCGGCGTCGACCTTGCGCACCAAAGCATTCTCGACGTCCGCACCAGCCTCGATACCATCATCCTCTATCGTCGGCCGCTGCTCGATTACTGGTGCGATACGGGGGAAGAGCTGGCCGCCGTCGTCCGCCATGTCCTGATCCATGAAATCGGCCACCATTTCGGCCTTTCGGATGAGGACATGGAGCGGATCGAGGCAACTTAGCCGTTCCTGATGGTCGCGACGAAGCGATCGACTTCACGGCCGAGATTATCGGCCTGCTGACCGAGCGTGCCGGCCGCCGCCAGAGTCTCGTTTGCCCCGACGCCGGTTTCATGCGCCGCCCGGGAAACGCCGGTAATGTTCGAAGACACCTCCTGCGTTCCCATCGAAGCTTCCTGAACATTGCGCGCGATTTCCCGCGTCGCCGCCCCCTGTTCTTCGACCGCGGACGCAATGGTGGTGGCAATTTCGCTCATGCGGCGAATGGTGCCGGTAATCCCCTTGATGGCATCGACGGTGGTCGAGGTCACCCCCTGCATTTGCGCGACCTGAGCCTGAATATCGTCGGTCGCCTTGGCGGTCTGGTTGGCCAGATTTTTGACTTCGGAAGCCACCACGGCGAAGCCCTTGCCCGCTTCGCCGGCCCGCGCCGCTTCGATGGTCGCGTTCAGCGCCAACAGATTGGTCTGTGAGGCGATATTGTTGATCAGCTGAACCACTTCGCCGATTTTTTGAGCCGCTTCGACCAGCCCGGCAACCGTGCTGTTGGTACGGTTGGCCTCTTCGACCGCAATCGTGCCGATCCGGGTCGACTCGGTGACCTGCCGGCTGATTTCGGAAATTGAACTCGACAACTCCTCGGTCGCCGCCGCCACGGTCTGCACATTGGCCGAAGCCTGTTCCGCCGCCGCCGAAACCGTCGCGCATTGCCGGTTGGTCTGGTCGGCGTTGGCGGTCATCGACTGCGCATTGCTTTGCAATTGCCGCGACGCCGAGGCGACCGCCGAAACCACCCCCTTGACGCTCGACTCGAAACTATCGGCCAACCGGCCCATGCTGCGGCGCTTTTCCTCGGCCGCCTGTTTTTCCAGCCGGACCTGCTCGGCTTTCAGCCGCTCGACCTCGAGCGCACTATCCTTGAATGTCTGAAGCGCCCGGGCGATCGCACCGACCTCGTCCTCGCGATCCGCCCCGACGACCGTAATGCCGGTGTCACCCCGGGCCAGCCGCTCCATCAACGCGACCAAACCGCTGATCGGGCGGGTCACCCCGGCCGCGGTCATCTGCCAAGCGATCAACAGGAACAGCAGCGAAGCCCCGACCGCGCTCCCGAGCGTTAAATTATAGGTCCGGTTGGCATCAGCGGTCAGCGCCACGGAACGGGCATCGACACTTTTGAGAATTCGGTCGTTCAAGTCGATGGCATCCCGGCGAAACGCCTCGAACACCGGCTCGATCTTTTTTCTCATCATGCCCATGGCTTCGGCATTATGGTTCGCCAAGGCCGCCGTCTCGACCTCGGCAATCGCCGGGCCGACATCGTCGAACTTGCTCTTGAATTCTGCGATGGCAATGCGGCTATCGGGGTCGAGCTTGGCCGCGCTATCCAGAAAGCCGCGGAACGCCTTGCCCGCGTCCTTAACCTCTTCCGCCAGCCGGCGTGCTTCGGACATATCGTCCTCGGCAATCATCTTGAACATAAGCCGACCGACATCACTGAGCACCCGATTGGCCCGAGCCAGACTGACCGTCGCCTTCGATTCGCCGGCAAGCAATTTGTCGTATGCATCGTCCATATGCTGAAGATTGGTCGCGGAATACAGACCGACCGCGATGGCCATGACCGCCATCATGCCGAGAATAATCAAAAACTTGACGGTAATCGACAGATTTTGCATGGCGTTCGGTCCTTAGCTTGATAGCGAGAGCTTGGTAGCGCGAGCTTGGTAGCGAGCGAGCATAAACCAATGGGGTTTCAACTATTTCCTAGTCCGAATTAGCCGAACTGTCAAGGACGGGGCGATTTCAAACGGCCGCACGTCTATGCGACGTATGATTGCCGAACAGCCCGCGGACCACAACATAGAACACCGGAGTAAAGAGCAAACCGAACACGGTGACGCCAAGCATACCGAAGAACACGGTGGTGCCGAGCCATTGTCGCATCTCGGCTCCGGCCCCCACCGCCAGCACCAACGGCAGCACACCGAAGATGAAAGCCAGCGACGTCATTAAGATCGGACGCAAACGGGTGCGCGCGGCTTCTGCGGCCGCCTGGAACCGGCTTTTCCCTTGCTCTTCGCCTTGGCGGGCGAATTCGACGATCAGAATCGCGTTCTTGGCGGCCAGCCCGACCAGCACGACGAAACCGACCTGCGACAAAATATTAATGTCCATACCGCGAGCGAGCAGGCCGCTGACCGCAGCCAACAAGCACATCGGCACGATCAAAATCACCGAAAGCGGCAAGGACCAGCTTTCATACTGCGCCGCCAGTACCAGAAACACGAACACCACCGAGGCGGCAAACACCAACAGGCCGGTATTGCCGACCGCTTTTTCCTGATAAGCCAACTCGGTCCACTCATAGCCGAAGCCGTCGGGCAAGTACTGAGCCGCCAGCTTTTCCATCACGTCCAGACCGTAGCCGGTCGAAATGCCGGGCGCCGTGTTCCCCTGAAGCTCCGCCGCCGGATAAAGATTGTAACGCGGCATCCGGTAGGGGCCGCTGAGATCGCGGAAGCCGGCAACCGAGCCGATCGGCACCATGTCACCCTTATCATTGCGGGTTTTAAGGTTGGCAATGTCTTCGGTGGTCTGGCGGAACGGGGCATCGGCCTGCGCAATGACCCGGAAGGTATAACCCAGGAAATTGAACTCGTTGACAAAGGTCGACCCGAGATAAATTTCCAGCGTCTTGAACACCCGGTCGGCCGAAACCCCCAGCATCTGCGCCTTGACCCGGTCGATATCGGCGAATACCCGAGGCGTCCGGGTATTGAACGTCGAAAACATCGAGGTCAGGCCGGGGTCTTTGGACGCCGCCGCCAGCAATTCTCCGGTAGCGGCTTCAAGCGCGGCCGGGCCGCGCCCGCCCTTGTCCTGAATCATCATCTTAAAGCCGCCGGCCGTGCCCATGCCGCGCACCGACGGTGGCGCAATCGGAATGATCAGCGCGTCCTGAATGCCGCCCAATCTTTTCCGCAAGTCCGCGAGAATAACATTGGCGGACAGCCCGTGTTCGGCCCGCTCGGCAAACGGCTTCAACGGCGTGAAGATCGCGCCGCCGTTCGAGGCATTGGTGAAGGTGGCGCCGTCGAAGCCGGCAAAGGCCACGGTGTGGGCAACCCCGGGCGTCTCCAGAATAATCTTGACCGCGCGCTTGACCACCGCGTCGGTCCGCGCCAGCGACGAGCCCGGCGGCAACTGAATCACGGTGATCAGATAACCCTGATCGAGCTGCGGGATGAAGCCGGTCGGCGCCCGGTTGAACTGCCAGCCGGTCAGCACGATTAGCGAGCAGAAAATCAGCAAAACAAAGCCGGTATAGCGCACCAACCGCTTGGTCAACCCGCCATAGCCGTTGGCCATGCGCTCAAACCCGACATTAAACAGCCGGAAGAAGCCGACAACCGGGCGCATCAGCAACGGCGGTCGCCGCTCGTGTTCGGGGTGAGGCTTCAGCAGGATCGCACAGAGCGCCGGACTCAGCGTCAGTGAGACAAAACAGGAAATTACCGTGGCCGCGGCAATGGTGACGGCGAATTGCCGGAAGAACTGACCACTGATACCGGGAATGAACGCGGCCGGGATGAACACCGCCGACAACACCAGTGCAATCGCGATCAAAGCGCCGCCGACCTCGTCCATGGTCTCGTGCGCGGCGTCGCGCGGTTTCATGCCGCCGGCGATCAAGCGCTCGACATTCTCGACCACGACAATAGCGTCATCGACCACGATGCCGACCGCCAGCACCAATCCGAACAGCGATAAATTGTTAAGAGAATAGCCGCACGCGGCCAAAATCTGAAATGTCCCGATCAACGAAATCGGAATCGCGGCCACCGGAATGATCGAGGCGCGCCACGTCTGTAAAAACAGGATGACCACAACCACCACCAGCGCAACCGCAATAAAGATGGTATGAACCACCTCTTCAACCGATTGGGCGATAAAGATGGTCGGATCGTAGCGAATATCGTAGCGCACACCGGGTGGAAACGACTTCGACAGATCGGCAATGGTGGTGCGTACCTTGATCGCGGTCGACAGCGCATTGGTTCCCGGCAGCTGCGTCACCACGATCGGCACCGCCGGTTGCTCGTCGAGATAACCGTTCGCGCTGTAATCCTGCGCCCCAAGCTCTACCCTTGCGATGTCGCGCACCCGGGTCACCCGTCCGTCCGGATCGGCCCGGACCACGATATCTTCGAACTGAGCGGCGCTTTGCAGCCGGCCCAGCGTCTGCACGTTAAGCTGGAATGCACCTTGCTTCGGCACCGGCGGCTGATCGAGAATCCCGGCCGCAACCTGCACATTTTGCGCCTGCAACGCTGTAACCACATCGCTGGCGGTCAGGCCGCGGGCGGCCGTAAGTTGCGGGTCCAGCCAGATCCGCATCGAGTAATCGCGCGAGCCGAACACCCGCAAATCGCCGACGCCCTTGACCCGGGCCAGCACGTCCTTGACCTGAAGCGTCGCGTAATTCGACAAATAAACCCGGTCGCGCGAACCGTCGGGCGAGGTAAGATGAATCACCATCAGCATGTCGGGTGAATTCTTCTTAACCGTAATGCCGATTTTCTGAACTTCGGCCGGCAAGCGCGGCTGCGCGATCGCAACCCGGTTCTGCACCAACACCTGCGCGGTATCGAGATTGGTCCCGAGCGCAAAGGTAATGGTGATCGCCAGATTGCCGTCGCCGGTCGCCTGCGAGGACATGTACAGCATGTTCTCGACGCCGTTGATCTGCAATTCAAGCGGCGTGGCCACGGTTTCGCTGACCACCTCGGCCGAGGCGCCGGGATAGCTGGCACTGACCGTAATGGTCGGCGGCGCGATTTCGGGATACTGCGCCACCGGCAGCGCGAGATAGGCGAAACCACCCAACAGGGTGATCAGGATCGACACCACCGCCGCGAAGATCGGGCGATCGATGAAGAAGTGCGAGAGCTTCATGGCTCGGCTGTCCTCTTCAATCGGCTTGCGGATCGGGATCGATCTTGCCGGGCTGCGGCGTGACCTTCGCTCCGGGGCGAGCCCGCATCAGCCCGTCGATCACCACGGTGTCGTTGGGATTTAGCCCGCTGTGGATAATGCGCAAACCCTGCCAGGTCGGCCCCGGCTGGATCGGACGCGGGGTAATCGTCCCGTCGGGCAGAACCGCCATGACGATCTTGCGCGCCTGATCGGTGACGATCGCCCGATCGGGAATCAGCAACACCGGGTGCGGCTGCGACACCGGCACCCTTACCCGGGCGAACTGACCGGGCACCAGAATTTTATCGGCATTAGGAAACACGGCACGAATCCGAAGCGTGCCCGAACCGCGATTAAGCTGATTATCGACGAAATCGATCCGCCCCTCGCGACTCCAGGTCTGCTCGTCGGCCAGCCGGGCCTGAACCGGGATCGCGCTGTCGCGTGACGACTTGACCGTTCCGGCCACCATGGCGCGCTTATAGGCCAGCTGATCCGATTCGCTGACGTCGAACTCGAAATTAATCGGGTCGAGTGAAACGATCGTAGTCAGTAAGGTCGTATTGGCATTGGAGCCGCCCGAAATCAAACTGCCGACGCTGACCTGATGGGCTCCGATTCGACCGCTGACCGGTGCGGTGACCCGGGTGAATTCCAGATTAAGCCGGGCCTGATCGAGCAACGCCTCGTCCGCCTTGACCACGGCCGCACCGGCATCGGCCGCAGCCCGGGTCTGATCAAGCTGTTGCTGGGGCGCATAGTTTTTCTGCACCAATTCGGTCGAGCGCTTGAGATCGAGCGTCGCACGCTGCAACTGCGCCCGATCGCGCGCCAGATTTGCCTCGGCCTGGCGCACGTCGGTCTGAAACGGGCGCGGGTCGATCACGAACAGGGGATCGCCCTTGCGGACCGTCTCGCCGTCCTTAAACAGAATTTCGGTCAGATAGCCGCTGACCCGAGCCCGGATATCAACATATTCAATCGCCGAGAAGCGGCCGGTATAGTCTTTCCACTCGGTCACCTCACGCTCGAGCGGCCGGGCCACCGTGACCGCAGGCGGCGGTGGTGGCGCCGTATTCACCGGGGCGCTTTTGACGATCTGCACACCGGTCCATTGGCCCCAGGCGATGGCGGCACCGATAATCACCAGAATCAAAACCCCGGTGATTCGACCGCGTGCACCATGGGGAACCGCTTCGCCGGTTTCGGGTTCCGAACGGTGCGACTCGGTAGTTTCAGGTGGCGCGTTCGGCCCGGTCGGCGGCTCGGTCATGCGGCGGTAAGTCCCTGAATTTGTATGAAATATCGACAGCGATCGGAGGAGCGGACGCCGATGCCGTCCTCCGACATTGAAGCGTCGTCACGACAAGTCAAGTCTTCGCTCAGGAAGTCAGAGCGGCTTCACCGGCAAGCGTCACCGACACGGCATGGATCACCGCAGCAATACGCACGACATTCTGAATCGCCTGTGTCGACAGCCCTGCTTTGCGCACGCCCTGTTCATGAGCCTCCAGGCACATGCCGCAGCCATTGATCGAGGAAACCGCCAGCGACCACAGCTCGAAGTCGCCCTTGTCCACGCCGGGATTAGCCAACGCATTCATGCGCAGCCGGGCCGGCATGGTGCGGTAGTCCGCCTGACTGACCAAATGGGTAAAGCGATAATAGATATTGTTCATCGCCATGATCGCAGCCGCGGTTTTGGCGGCGGTGATCGCTTCGGGGCTGAGCCGGGTTGCAGTCTCGGCCGCGATCGCCGCGATCACCGTCGGGTTACGCGCCGCGATCGCCGAAGCCAGCATCGCGCCCCAACGTTGTTGCTCGGTCAGGCCGGGCTCGGAGGCCAGAGTGGACAGGTTCAATTTCAGATCACGGGCGTAATCGGGCAACCGTTCTTTCAAAGCATCGATGGTCATGGTCGACGGTCCTTCGGTTCGCGGAAAGCAGGATTAAACCGGGGGCTCTACCGGGACTAAGCGCCCGCATCCGTCACCCCCGCAAAAGCGGGGGGCCAGCATTACACTCACAAGATTTGGAGTGGCTTACTCTGGTTTCCCGCGTACGCGGGAATGACGGATAAAGCGCGCCGGTGACGCATAAAAGCATCAAGGGCGGGCAGCGGAGCGAGTCGGCCGAACAGCCTTCTAATCAGAAACGGTGTTCTAATCAGGAACAGCGTTCTAATCAGACATGAATGGTGTCTTGACCCGGCTTCCAGTTGCACGGGCACAGTTCGTCGGTCTGGAGCGCATCGAGCACGCGCAGCACTTCCTGCGGATTACGGCCGACGCTGAGGTCATTGACCGAAGCGAAGCGGATCACGTTCTGCGGATCGACGATAAAGGTGGCGCGCAAAGCGACACCGGCGTTCTTGTCGAGAATGCCGAGCGCCTCGCACAACTCGCGCTTGATGTCCGAGAGCCAGGGCTGGGTGATCTTGCCCAAATCCTCGCGGCTCTGACGCCAAGCAAGGTGCACGAAGTCGGAGTCGGTGCTGCCGCCGATCACAATCGCGTCACGGTCCTTGAACTCGCCGTCGAGATCGGCAAAAGCGATAATCTCGGTCGGGCAGACGAAGGTAAAATCCTTCGGCCAAAAATAGTAAACTTTCCACTTGCCGGGATTGTTGGCCTCGGTCATCTCGTGGAAATCCGAAGGGTGCTTAGCGACGCTGACGGCAGTCAGCTTGAAAGCGGGAAAGGAAGCGCCAACGGTCAGCATGATGTGATCTCCGTGTTCGGGGATGGAATGGGAATGCGGGTTGCGATGGAGTGAACATAGAAGGATTGGACAAATCGAGCAAACAAGATATTTTGGTTTCTGTAATCGGTTTTGTCGATAAATCAGGAGACTGCCATCCGTCCGCTCCCGTCCCTGCGTCAGATCGGCTACCTGCTGGCGCTGGCGCGCCATCGACATTTCGGCCGGGCTGCCGAGTCGTGCTTCGTGACCCAGTCCACCCTGAGTGCCGGCCTGCAAGAGCTTGAGGCCGTGCTCGGCGCCGCCCTGGTCGAGCGGACCAAACGCCGGGTGCATCTGACCCCGCTCGGCAAGGTGATTGCGGCGCGCGGGCAGGAGCTGTTGCGAGTCGCCGAGGAAATGGCCGAGTTGGCGCGCGGTGCGGCCGAGCCTTTAACGGGATTGCGTCAATTGGGCGTGATCCCGACCATTGCCCCGTTCCTGCTGCCCCGGGTGCTGCCGGAGCTGCGCTCGGCTTTCCCCGGACTTCGGCTCTATCTCAGCGAAGATTTATCGGCCCGCCTGCTGGACCGGCTCGATTCGGGTGACCTTGACGCAGTGGTGCTGGCGCTGCCCTATCCCGGTGACGGGCTGGAGGTGATGGAGCTTGGCTCCGACCCGTTCCTGGTGGTGTGCCCGCCCGACCATCCGCTGGCCGCTTTTGCCGAAATCGAGCCCGGCCGCCTGCCCGCCGACGAATTGATCCTGCTTCAAGACGGGCACTGCCTGACCGAACACGCTTTGGCCGCCTGCCGGTTGCCGGCGCCGCGGCCCGGCCGGGCCGGCACGGGCATGCAGGGCACCAGTCTGCATACCGTGGTGCAGATGGTCGCCGGCGGGCTCGGCATCACCCTGTTGCCCCGGTTGGCGATCGGGGCCGGGATTCTGCGCGGCACCACGCTGATCGCCCGGCCGCTGGCGGGCGGGGTGCCACGGACCTTGGCGCTGGTCTGGCGCCGCTCTTCGCCCGCGGCCGAAGAGCTGACCGTGCTCGGCCACCATATCGCCGCGGTCGCAGCCGAGTGATCGAACGGAACCGTCGCTGATTATTCAGTGAAAAAGTCAAGTAAGTTTCAAGCAATAGACGGTATGGTTTAGCTATCCCGAAGAAGTATTGCTATCCAACGCCCTTTTGGGCTAATTCTCCGTGTAAGACATAGATATAGATGGCTACTCACCACAAAGCCACCATCCATCGTTTAAGGGGAAAACCAAATGGCTACTGCAAACATCCGGGCGACGGACCTTCGGTTGAAGCCATGTCCTCGCCGAGTTGGTGATCTTGATAATCTACTGGAGCGTGCGCTCGATCTCCATGCCGAGGTCAGCGACGCCGTGGCCTACCGGCAGCGCTGGAATGCCGGGCCGAGCGTACAGGCGCTGAGTGAGGTGCTGATCGGTTTGCTCGATATCGTGCGGGCGCAGCACGGCCTCTATGACGAATTTGACGAGGGGGAAGACGACTTGGCGGCGGAGGAAAACGAAGCCGACGGGGTTTTGCAAGCAACGGCTGCGGCCTGAAGACCCCGTCAGACGGCGGGTTCCCGTTCGAGTAAAATGCGGTCGAACACGGCCAGCCGTGCCGCAACCCGCCCATAGACACTGTCCTCCGGATACCGGCCCGAATCGTTCGGTTCCCCGGTGGGCAGACCGGTGAACAGGGCAACCGCTGCTTCGACCCGGGCCACCGTCCATATGTGGAATCGGCCGGCGGCCACCGCCTCACACAGCTCGTCATGCAGCACGAGATTGACCAGATTGGACTCGGGGATCACCACGCCCTGGCTGCCGGTCAGCCCGCCGCGATCCCGACAGGTGCGGAAGAAGCCCTCGACCTTGTGATTGGTGCCGCTGACCGCCTGGACATCGCCGCGCTGGTTGATCGAGCCGGTCACCGCCAGATCCTGACGCAGCGGAATCGCCGCAAGATCGGACAGAATCGCCAGCAGCTCGGCCAGAGATGCCGAGTCACCTTCGACCCCGCCGTAATTCTGCTCGAAGGTGATCGAGGCCGAAAACGACACCGGCGCGGCCCGGGCAAAGCAGCCGGCCAGATAGCCATGCAGGCCAAGCACGCCCTTGTGCTGAATCGGCCCGCCCAGATCAACCTGACGCTCGATATTGATGACACCGCGCCGGCCGATCCAGGACCGCGCGGTCACCCGGCACGGCGCACCATACTGGTGGTCGGTGCGGTTGAAGACCAGCAACCCGTTGACCTGCCCGACCGCATGACCGTCGGTCGAGATCATCACCTGCCCTTCGGTAATCGAGCGGTGGAGTCGGTCTTCGACCTGGGAGACTCGGCGTCGGCGCTCATCGGCCGCCCGGGTCACACAAGAGCGGGTGACGATCGCGCTGCCGTCATGGCGGGCGATGAGGGCGGCTTCCGCGATCAAATCCTCGAGCAATTCCAGCTGCGACGAAAATTTCTGCCGGTGTTCGGCCCAACGCGACGCGGTGCCGAGCAGTAATGCGGTTGCCGGCCCGTCACAGGCGATCCGATGCGCGGCGGCAAAACGCCGGATCATGCCGACATAGGCCGCGGCATTTTCCGGGGTGGCGCCCAAATCCTCACAAATATCGGCCTTGACCTTGAAATAGATGCGCGACTCGGGATCATTCAGGAACCAGCCGTGATACCAGCGCGGCGCCCCGACGATCACCACCTTGGCATCGAACGGAATCGAGAGCGGACGGGGGGCGCTGGCAATCGGGATGGTCCCGGTCCGGTGCGGCTCCTCGATGCGAATCTTGCGGTCGCGCAGAGCGCCCTTCAACGCCTCCCACGCCACCGGTTGCCTGGACAGCGCTTCGGCGCGCAACACCAGAATGCCGCCATTGGCCCGGTGCAGCGCGCCCGCGCGAATCCGGGTGAAATCGGTGACAAGGTTAGGGCCGAGCCGGGCGTATTCGATGGTGCCGAACAAATTGCCATAGGTCGGGTTCGGCTCGACCACCACCGGCGGGCAGCGTTGATCGGCATTATCGACAAACAGATTGACGGCATAACGCCGCTCCGGATTATCGGGTGAGTCCGGCTCGACACAGAGCAGGCGCCCGTCTTGCTCCGAAACATCCCGGCGCAGGCTTTCAAACCAGAGCTGCAAACTTTCAACCGCCGAAAATTCCTCGATCACCCGGTCGAGCACGGCCGAAGCACGCCCCGGGGCAGCGTCGCGCAATGCGTCGACCAGATCGGCCATGCACGCGCGAAACCGGACCCCATGGCCCGCAGGCAGGCGGCACGGCGCCGGCCGGTGCGACATGGTGAAATTATTCAGATAAACCCAATCATCGGCGGGCGGGCGGGCGCTGACATAGCCCTGAAGCAAGGCGAGCGTGGCGTCCATCCGGCCGCTGCGATCCTCGCCGATCACAAAGCTGTTGAAGCCGATGCCGGGCATGTCGAGCCCGAAGCGCAACGCTTCCCGCGCGCGCTTGTGACTGGATAAGGCGAAATAGCCGCGGTCATCGACCGAGTCGATCGGGTGCGGCGGATAGCCGATTGCGGCGGCGTCAAGCTTGCGCAGGGTCATGGCCTAACATCCCGGCCGAAGTCACCCCGGTCAAGTGTTCTTGTCTTGATGGGCGCCATGGGAGAGGCCCGCTCCACCGCTCGGTTGAGAGGGCTGCATCACATCGGTGATATCGGAACGCCAGCCGCCGCCCAGCGCCTTGAACAGCCCGACCACCGCCTGAAGCCGGGAGATGCGGACCTGAACCTCGGCGTCGCGCGCCTGAAACAAGGTGCGCTGGGTATTCAGCATGGTCACGATATCGACCAGCCCAGCCTTGAACTGAGCGGTCGCAATCTCGAAGGCGCGGCGGGCGGTCGAGACGGCAAGCGCCTGCGCCTCTTCCTCCTCCGCGGTTTTGCGCACGGCGATCAGCGCGTTCTCGACATCGGAAAAGGCCGAAACGACGGCTTTACGATAGGTCTGCACCAGCTCGTCATAACGACCGAGCAGGCTTTCCTCTTCGCCTTCCAATGCGCCGCCGTGGAATATAGGCTGACTGATCCCCGCCGCCATTGAATACAGCAGGTTGCTGCCGTGAAGCAGCGTGCTCAGCGCCAGACTTTCAAAGCCGGCACGGGCGGTCAGGGTGATGCTTGGAAACAAAGCGGCTTTGGCGGCGTTGATGTCGGCATTGGCGGCCACTAAATTGGCTTCGGCGAAACGAACATCCGGTCGGCGCGCCAACAAGTCCGAAGTCAGTCCGGGAACCACCACCGGTATTTTGACCGCCGAGAGCGGTTCCAGCGCAACCCCGGCCTGTTCGGGCAGATGCCCGACCAGCACCGCCAGCGCGTTCTGTTGCTCGCGCAACTGTTGCTCCAACGGCGGGACCGCGGCGCGCAAACCGGCAACCACACTTTCCTGTTGGGCCAAATCAAGATCGGTTGCCGTGCCGAACTTCACCCGATCCCGAATGGCGGCCAGCAAATCTTCGGTGTTGGCAAGGTTGGCGCGCGCCACCGCCAGCCGGTCCTGAAGCCCGAGCACGGCGAACCAACTATTGGCGACCCCGGCCTGAACCGTCAACGCCACGGTCTGACGATCGAAACGGCTGGCTTGCGCCGCCGCCGCCGCCGAAGCCCGGGTTGCGGCGTTCTTGCCCCAGAAATCGAGTTCGTAACTGGCGTTGATCGTCCCGGTGTAAATGGTTTGCGGCTCCGCCGGCTTGGCCGACGCGCCCGAACCGCCGCTAAGGCTGGGCTGTAACTGACGGTTGGCGTTGCCGGAGGCATCCAGCGCCGGCAAGAGCGAGGCCCCGGCAATGCGGGCCTTGGCATCGGCCTGCCGCACCCGGGCGACCGCTGCCGCCATGTCGAAATTGGCCTTTTCCGCCTCGGCCATCAGCGTATCGAGGCCGCGGGAGCCGAAGCTGCGCCACCAATCCGCCGCCGGCCACGCCTCTTTCGCAGCGGACACGGCGTCTCCGTTAGACACGGCCCATTTCGCCGGCATCGGAGTCTCCGGCCGTTTGAACTCCTCCCCGACGCTGCACCCGGCCAGAGCCAGCAAAGCAATCCCGAGCCCGCTTACACGCTTGATCATGCTTCCTTCTCTCTTCGCTTGCGGCGCCATTCCGACAGCCGGGCCAGCCAGACATACACCACCGGCGTGGTGTAGAGCGTCAGGAATTGCGACACCAGCAAACCGCCGACAATCGCAATCCCGAGCGGCCGGCGCATCTCGCCCCCCGCGCCCGCGCCGATCGCCAAAGGCAGAGAGCCGAGCACGGTCGCCAGCGTGGTCATCGTGATCGGGCGAAAGCGCTGGCGGCAGGCTTCAAAGATCGCCGCCTCCGACGACAAGCCCTGCTTGCGCTCGGCGACGATCGCGAAATCGACCAGCATGATGCCGTTCTTCTTGACGATCCCCATCAACAGAATAACACCGATGATGCTGATAATGCTGAGATCGTAGCCGGTCACCATCAAAGCGAGCAAGGCGCCGATCCCGGCCGACGGCAGGGTCGACAAAATGGTCAACGGGTGAAGCGTGCTCTCATAGAGAATGCCGAGCACGATATAGATCGCCAGCAGCGCCGCCCCGATCAGAATCGGTTGATTGCTCAGCGACTCGGCAAAAACCTTGGCATTGCCGGCAAACTCGGTGTGAATGCTGTCGGGCAGACCGACCTCAAGCCCGACCTGCCGCACCAGTTCGGTCGCGCGGCCGAGCGCCACTCCGGGCGCCAGATTGAAGCTGACGGTCGCGGCCGGAAACTGGCCCTGGTGCGTCACCGAAATCGGCGCGGTATCGGGGGTGAAGCGGGCGATCGTACTCAACGGAACCAAGGTCCCGTCGCCGGCCGGAACATGAAGCTTGTTCAAAGCCGCCGGATTCTCCTGATCGGCCGGGTCCAGCTCCAGAATGACATGGTACTGGTTGCGCCGGGTATAGATCGTCGAGACTTGGCGCTGAGCAAAGGCGTCCTGAAGCACGTTATCGACCGTCTGCATGTCGATGCCGAGCCGAGCCACGGCGTCACGATCGATCGTAATCGAGACCCGGGCCGCCGCGGCGTCCTGGTCGCTCGAAACATCGGTCAGCTCGGGCGTGCGTTTCAATTGCGCCAGGAAGCGCGGCGTCCAGGCGCGCAGCTCCTCCAGCGACTCGTCCCACAGCACGAACTGGAACTGCGCCTTGCTCATCCGGCCGCCGACCCGGATATCCTGAGCCGGCTGCATGAACACTGAAACGCCTTCGACCCGGCCGAGCTTCGGGCGCAGGCGGTTGATCACCTCGTCGGCGCTTTCGTGGCGAACCCCGATCGGCTTCAGGCTGACGAACATCCGGCCCTGATTGCCGGTCGAAATCGGTCCGCCCGCGCCGATGAACGAGCCGAGTCCCTCGACCGCCGGGTCGGCCAGCACGATACGAATCACCTTTTGCTGACGCTCGGCCAAGGCGCGAAACGAGCTGTCGGTGCGGACCTCGGTCACGCCCATGATCAAGCCGGTGTCCTGGGGCGGGAAGAAGCCCTTGGGCACGACGCCATACAGATAAATGGTCAAGAACACGGTTCCCAGGGTTACCGTCAGCATGATGACCCGGTGGCGCATGACCGGCTTTAAGCCCGCCAGATACAGCCGCTCGGTCCCGGCGAACACCGCCTCGCTGAACCGGACCAGCCATCGAGTCCGGGGCGCCCGCCCGCGCGCCATCATGTGCCCGTAAAGGCAGGGCGTCACCGTGATCGAGACCAGGGCGGAGACCGCGATCGCCACGGTCAGCGTCACCGCGAATTCGCGGAACAGCCGGCCGATAATGCCGCCCATGAACAGCAGCGGAATGAAGACCGCAACCAACGACACGCTGATCGAGATCACGGTGAAGGTGATTTCCTCGGCGCCCTTGATCGCCGCGATCAGGGCGTCTTCGCCGCGTTCGATATGACGGGTGATGTTCTCGATCATCACGATAGCATCATCGACCACGAAGCCGACCGAGATCGTCACCGCCATCAAGGATATGTTGTTGAGGCTATAGCCGAGCAGCCACATCGCCGCGAACGTTCCGGCCAACGCCAGCGGAATCGTCACGCTCGTCGCCAGGGTCGGGGTAACGCGCCCGAGCGATACCAGCACCACCAGCACCACCAGCGCCACCGTCAGCATCAAGGTGGTCTCGACATCGGCAAGGTTGGCGCGAATGGTTTGGGTGCGATCGCTGACCACGGTGACTTTGGTCCCGGCCGGCATCCAGGCTTCAAGCTGCGGCAATTGGGCCTTGATCCGATCGACCGTATCAATGACGTTGGCCCCGGCCTGCTTGAACACGATCACCAGGATCGCGCGTTCTCCGTTGAACCAAGCGGCGAGCCGGGAATTCTCGACTCCGTCCACCACCGAGGCGATCTGAGAAAGCCGCACGATCGCCCCGTCCTTGGTGCGCAGGATCAAGGGTTGATAGTCAGCCGCGCTCACCAGCCGGTCATTGACGCCGATGGTCAAGGACTGACCCGGTCCGTCGAAGCCGCCCTTCGGCATGGTGACGTTGGCAGCGGCCAGCGATGCCCGCACATTTTCGAGACCGAGCCCGGTCGCGGCCAGCGCGCCCGGATCGACCCGGACCCGGACCGCCGGCTTTTCGGCACCGCCGACGGTGACCTGTGACACGCCCTCGATCCGCGAAATACTCTGAGCGATAATCGTATCGGTCGCGTCGTACATCCGGGCGGGGCCTTGGGTCTCCGACGACACCGCCAAAATCAGGATCGGCGATTCCGACGGATTGGCCTTGCGATAGGTCGGCGGCATCGGCAGATCGGACGGCAAATCCCCGCTGCTGGCATTCAAGGCCGCCTGAACATCGCGCGCCGCGCCCACGATATCGCGGTCGAGATCGAACTGAATCAAGATGCTGGCCGAGCCCTCCGAACTGGTCGAGGTCAGCTCCGCCACGCCGGCAATCGCTCCCAGCCGACGCTCAAGCGGCGCCGCCACCGTCGCCGCCATCGTGGTCGGGTCGGCACCGGGAAGCTTGGCCTGAACCGAGATGGTGGGAAAATCCACCGTCGGCAGCGGCGCCACCGGCAAAAAAACAAACGCCACCGCTCCGGCCAGGAACAAGCCCAGCGACAGCAAAAACGTCGCCACCGGCCGTCGAATGAACAGTTCGGAAAAGCTCATGGCGGACCTGCGGGCGTCTTGCCCGAAGGACGAATTCGTCCTACACTTCGTGAACAGCAACGGGGATGCCGATGAACAGTGATCAGTTTGCCCGGTTGCTTATGAAGCAGGGTGTCAAAGTGCTCGATAAAGAAGGTAGCGGGCATAAGGATTTGTTCAATCCGGCTAACGGCCGATGGTCCCAAATACCGACCCATGGTGGACGCAAGCAGCTTGGAACCGGTCTCGTCAACAAGATCATGAAGGATTTGGGCCTTAAGTAAAAGGACACCGCCATGCAGGACTATCCGTTCGACCTGACTCCCGACGACAACGATACGCTGCTGGTGACCAGTCCGGACTTTCCGGAATTGACCAGCTTCGGCGACAACCGCGAAGACGCTTTGATTCACGCGGCCGAAGCGCTGACCGCGATCATCGAAACCTATATGGAGCGCGGTCTTGCCATACCGCCGCCCGGCCCGGCTGCCGGTCAGCCGACGATCAGGCTGTCGACGCTTACCGTTGCCAAGGTGGTGCTTTACAATACGATGCGGGTCTGCGGCGTCAGCCAGCTTGAGTTGGCTAGCCGGCTCGGTTGCGATCCACGCCAGATCCGGCGCATGCTCGATCTGCGCAATGCCAGCCGCATGGACCGGCTGGATGCGGCCCTGGCCGTGCTCGGCAAATGCCTGAGCGTTGACGTTCGGGATGCGGCTTGATCTCATGGCGCCAGCTCCACCCCCTTACCGTCGTCCCCCCGGCGCCGGGTCAGGCGCGCCTTCAGCCGGTCCATCGCCAGATAAATCACCGGGGTAGTATAGAGCGTTAGAACCTGACTGATCAGCAATCCCCCGACGATGGCGATGCCGAGCGGCCGGCGCAACTCGGCCCCGGTGCCTTGGTCGAACGCCAGCGGCAGCGCTCCCAGCAATGCCGCCATCGTAGTCATCATGATCGGGCGGAAGCGCAGCATCGAGGCCTGATAGATCGCCTGTTCCGGCGCCATGCCGCGTTCACGCTCGGCCTGGAGTGCGAAATCAATCATCATGATCGCGTTTTTCTTGACGATGCCCATCAACAGCACGATTCCGATCAGCGCCACCAGCGACAGATCGTTACCGGTCACCATCAAGGCCAGCAGCGCGCCGACCCCGGCCGAAGGCAGCGTGGTCAGAATGGTGAAAGGATGGATGGTGCTCTCGTACAGCACACCGAGCACGATATAGATCACCACCACCGCGGCCAGGATCAGCAGCGGCTCGCTTTGCAGCGACGAGCGGAATTCGGCGGCATCACCGCTGTAAGCGCCGATCAAAGTTGCGGGCACGCCCAGCGCCCGTTCGGCGGCATCGATCGCGACCATGGCATCCCCGAGCGAGGCCCCGGGCGCCAGATTGAAACTGATCGTCACCGCCGGGAATTGCGCCTGATGCGTGACCGCCAGCGGCACCCGCTCGCGGTCGAACGTGGCAAAAGCACTAAGCGGAACCAATGCACCATTGGTTGAACGGACATGGATCAATCCCAAAGTATCGAGGCCGATCTGAAACGCGGGCGAAACCTCCAGGATCACATGGTACTGATTGACCTGACTGAAGATGGTCGAGACTTGGCGCTGACCAAACGCATCATAAAGCGTGTCGTCGATCGCCTGCGACTGAACCCCCAGTCGTGACGCCTGATCACGGTCGATCCGGATGCTTGCTTGAAGCCCTTCGGTTTCTTGATCGGTGGTGACATCGGCCAGACCGGGCAGGACCGAAAATGCCGAGACCAGCCGGGGCGCCCACTCGGCCAGTTCCTCGCCATCGACATCGGTCAGCGTGTATTGGAACTGGGTGCGCGATTGACGCGCGCTGATCTGAATGTCCTGCGCCGCCTGCATATGGACGGTGACGCCGACAATATGCGCAACCCGCTCCGATAAACGCGCCATGATTTCCGTCGCAGACGACGCGCGCTCTTTGCGCGGCTTCAGCGCCACCGTGACCCGGCCGGTGTTCGGCGTCGGATTGACGCTACCGGCACCGAGAAACGCCGCCACTCCGGCGACATCGGGGTCATGACGCAGCGCCTCGGCGACTTGCTCCTGAAGCGCACTCATCGCTCTGAACGAGATATCGTCGCGGGCATCCAGCGTACCGATGATCAGGCCGGTATCCTGCGACGGTAAAAAGCCCTTGGGAATCACGATGTAAAGCGCCACCGTCGCCACCAGCATCGCCAGCGCCACCAGCAAGGTGACCTTCCGGAAGCGCAGGGCCAGGGTCAGACTCCAGCCATAAGCCCGGCGCATCGCCTCGAAAAAACCGCCCGACTCACCCGCCTCATGCGGCGGCGCCGCCTTCAGCATCCGGCCGCACATCATCGGGGTCAGCGTCAGCGAAACCACCGCCGAAATCACCACCGCCAGCGTCAGCGTCAGCGCAAATTCACGGAACAGTCGGCCGACGATCCCGGTCATGAACAGCAGCGGAATGAACACCGCGATCAGCGACACCGTCAGCGAGACGATCGTGAAGCCGATCTCGGTCGCGCCCTTGAAGGCCGCGGCAAGCGGCTTTTCCCCGGCTTCGATATAGCGGACGATATTCTCGATCATGACGATGGCATCATCGACCACGAAGCCGGCCGAAATGGTCAATGCCATCAACGATAGATTATCGAGGGTAAAGCCGCACAGCGCCATCGCACCGAAGGTACCGACCAGCGACAACGGCAGCGCCACGCCGGGAATGATCGTCGCCCGGCCCGAGCGCAAAAACAGAAAGATCACCAGAATCACCAGGGCGATGGTAATCAACAAGGTGAATTCGACGTCATGGACCGAGGCACGGATGGTCTGGGTTCGATCGACCAGCACCGAGAGCGTTACCCCGGCCGGCAATATCTTGGTAATCGCGGGCAAGCGCTCTTTAATCCGGTCGGCAGTCAGCACGATGTTGGCGCCGGGCTGGCGCTGAATATCCAGAATGACCGCGGGGCGACCGTCGCTCCAACCGGCGACCCGCAGATTCTCGACCGCCTCGACCACATCGCCGACATCGCCGACCCGGATCGGCGCCCCCGTCCGCCACGCGATGATGAGCGCACGGTATTGCTCGGGCTCGGTCAGGCGATCGTTGACTCCGATGGTTTGTGACTGGTGCGCGCCGTCGAAGCTGCCCTTCGGCAAATCGACGTTGGCGCGGGCCAGCGCCGAGCGCACATCCTCCAGGCTGAGCCCGTAACCCGACAGCCGCGACGGATCGATCCGGATTCGCACCGCCGGGCGTTGCCCGCCCTGAATCATCACCCGCCCGACCCCGCCGATCTGGCTGAGCTTTTGTGCGAGCAGAGTATCAACCACGTCGTTGAGCCGGGTAATCGGCAAGGTCTCGGAGGTGACCGCCAACGTCATGATCGGCGGATCGGCCGGGTTGACCTTGGCATAAGTCGGCGGATAGGGCAGATTGGGCGGCAGCACGCCCCGGGCGGCATCGATTGCGGCCTGCACATCTTCGGCACCGACATCGATATTCTTGCCCAGATCAAACTGAAGCGTGATCGCGCTCATGCCGTAAGAGCTGGTCGAGGTCATCGACAGCAGCCCCGGCACCAAGCCGAATTGGCGTTCCAGCGGCGTGGTGATCAGCGAGGCGATGGTGTCGGCGCTGGCTCCCGGCAACTGGGTGCTGACCTGAATCGTCGGGAAATCGACCTGCGGCAACGCCGACACCGGCAGCATCCGATAGCCGAGCAAACCCGCCAGCACCACCGCAAACGCCAGCAGCCACGTCGCCACCGGCCGCGCGATGAAGGGTGCGGAAAGATTCATAACGTCACGCCACCGTTACCGAAACCGCGCCTTGATCATGGGTTTGACGATCAACCACGATGCTAACGTTATGTCCGAGTCTCGTTAAAAAACGCATGAGACGATCGGTCGAAAATCCACTGATCCGACCTCTCAGTAAGGCCGAAACTTTGGCCTGATCCACCTCCAACAATACAGCCGCATCCTTTTGAGATAACCCCCTGGCACGAATGATATCCGAAATAGCATGAACCAGATCAGCCTTTGCCAAATCCTGATCCGGATCAGGTAAGCCGAGATCGGCAAATACATTGCCGCTTCCGGGCATTGATGTCGCATCTTCGTTCATCAGATTCTCCCCGAGCGCGTTCGATGTAAATTCTCGGCATAGGCAAGGCGTCGAGTGATCAGGTCTATTTCAACTTTCGGGGTCTCACGGCCAATCTTGGATTTCTTCTTGAAGGCATGAAGAACATAAACAGCTGTGGCAAAGCGCACGGTATAAACGGCGCGGTAAGTATCGCCTCGATAATCTTCAATTACCTCCAGCACACCGGCCCCGCCATAGCCCTTTAATGGCACCGCGGCATCAGCTTTACCGCCCTTTTGAGCCAGCAATAGCGCGGAACCGACATCGCGTCGAACCGCCGCCGGGAATTCTCGCAGCTCCTTCAAAGACGGTCCGATCCACTCCAACGGTTTCAGATGGTCAACCGCACCCATGATCTAACCTTATGCCAAATCTGGCAAATAGCAAACGAGAAAACGGGCGATCATGACCTCTTCTCGGCGTCACCGGTCTTAACCCGGGCGCCGGGCGACAACCGAGCCATGCCGTCGGTAACCACGCTGTCGCCGGCTTCCAGGCCGGAATCGATCAACGCCTCGTCGTTTTCGATTCGTGCGACCGTTACCGGGCGCATTTCAACCGTCTTGTCGGGCTTGACCAGAAAGACATAGGCGCCCTTGGGACCGCGCTGTACCGCTTGGCCCGGAATCACCAATCCACCCTGCCGGGTGGTCAGCAACAGACGAACGGTGACGAAACCGCCCGGCCACAAATGGCGCTCGGTATTGGGAAAGTTGGCCTTCAGTCGAATCGTTCCTGTCGTCTGATCGATCTGGTTGTCGACCAGAACCAGTTCTCCGGTTTCAGGTGCGGCACTCCGCCCGCCCGAGCCCGAGACCAGTACCGACAGTTTGCCTTGACGGCGCAGTTCCTCGTTGATCACCTGGAGATTCTGTTGCGGCAGGGTGAACAGCACCGAGACCGGCTGCAATTGCGTCACCGTGACCAAACCACCGGCATCATTGGCATGAATCAGGTTGCCGACATCGATCTGCTGAATGCCGGTGCGGCCGGCAATCGGGGAGGTGATGACGGTATAGCTTAGCAGAGTACGGGCGTTATCGATCTGCGCCTGATCGACCCGCACCGTTGCCTCGAGCTGCTTGACCTGAGCCCGCGCGGTATCGACAGTCTGTCCCGGCACCCGGTTGCCCAGCCCGATATAGCGCTGAAGATCGAGCCGGGCCAGTTCCAGCTGCGCCTCGTCCTTGGCCTTGGCGGCCAGCACCTGATCCAGCTGCGCCTGAAGGCTGCGCGAGTCGAGCCGGGCCAGCAAGTCGCCGGCCCGGACCTCTTGGCCTTCCTTAAACGCGATCTGCACCAGCTCGCCATCGACCCGGCTGCGGATCGTCACCTGATTGCCGGCCTGCACGGTGCCGAGCCCGTCCAAATAAATCGGCACGTCTTTACGCCGGGTCGCGGCCACCGTCACCGGCACCGGCCGTTTTTCCGCTCCCCCGCCGTTGCCGTTATCGCGTTCGTTCGCATTTTTAGCACCCCTTTCGACCGGATGTTCGCTGGCCGCCGGCGCACCCATGGTTTCAGGCTTCTGCAACGACAGCAGCGACAGTAACGGGCGTCCCCACAGGAACGCCGCCGCCACGATCACACACAATCCGAGAAAAAACGACCTTCGCATTACCCGATTTACCCTTTCTCGACAGAGCGCTACCCTGACGTACGGGCTTTTCGGTTCAATGTCCGGAAAGGCACCGATGTGTAACGTTGCGTAACGCTCGCGGCCCGCTTAGCGCTCAAGCACGAGTATCCGGTACTGATAGACCTTGGCTTTGCCGTCTTCGTCGATGGCGCGGATAATCAGATTGGTTTCGCCGGGCGAGCCCTTGGCTAACAAATTGACGACATCCGAATTGCGCTCGGCGGTTACCAGCGATGGATTGCCGACCGTGACCGATTGCACCCGCCCGGTGGCGGTCGGCATCTCGATCTGGGTCGCCATGCCGGCGGTCAGGCGAATTTCGGGCATATCCGAAGTCGCCTGCACCACCCGCGGCTGGCTTGAGGCGCACGCGGCCAGGGTAAAGCAGGCAAACAGCGCAATAACAGCGTTTTTGAACATGGCGGCTCTCCAGGGTTGCCGTGTAAGGGATGGCTGAACATCGCCCCAATCGAGAATCCTGTCAATCTTGACCGACGCCCCGGCCTTGACCGGTGCGTTAACCTTGACCGACGCCCCGGCCCCGGCCCGAAAGGGCTTCGGCCACCGCAGCCGGCGCCTCACCGCGCAGCAGCATCAGCTCCAGCCGTTGTATGGTGACCATGCTCATCACATCGGTGATGGTGCCGTTACGCACCATCTCGGCAGCCTCGCGAAATGGCAGACGGCGTATCTCGAGTTGCTCGGTTTCCTCCGGTCGGGACGGACCGGGGGTCAAGTCCCAAGCCAGAAAGCAGGTCGCGACTTCATCGCCGACCGAATTCGACAAATGCGCCTGAAACAACTCCTGCCAGCACGCCGCGTGCAGCCCGGTTTCCTCTTCCAATTCACGCCGCGCCGAGTCCAGGCGGGGAATCGCGGGATCACCGCCGCCTTCGGGAATCTCCCAGCTATAAGCGCGCAGAGCATAACGATATTGGCCGACCAACCACGTATAACCCGCCGCATCGATCGGTATTATTCCGATCGCCTTATGCTTGTAATGAATGGTCCCGTAAATACCGGAAGTCTTGCTAGGGGTCAGGACTTGGTGTTCTACCACCCGAATCCAGGGGTTATCGTAAATCTGCTGTGAACGCAGTGTCGTCCACGGACTTTCCGGGGGATCGATCAAGGAAGACTCCACCTTTACACCAGCGCTTTACTGAACGCCTGCAATAACATCTTGGTGTCTTTCGGCCGGTCCTGCCACCGCAGAGCCAAACCACTCAGCAACACATCCTCGACCGCGGCCGGGATCACGACCCCGAGCGCACTCGGACGCGGCAGCACTTCGTCATTGCCCAGACGCGCGGTGGCGTCGGGCGGCGGACGGCCGGTAATCGCACAGTAGAATGTTGCACACAGCGCATAAACATCGGTCCACGATCCTTGATGGCCTTCGGTCGCGTATTGCTCGGGCGGCGCGTAGCCGCGCTTCAAAATCACGGTCAGCGAATTCGTCGCCTCGCCGACGCAATGACGGGCGGCCCCGAAGTCGAGTAACTTGGCTCCGCCGCCGTTGAGAAGAAAGATATTATCCGGGCTGATATCGCGATGAACCAGTCCCATCTGGTGGACATCATGGACCGCCTTGGCAATCGGAAGAATCAGACTGAGCGCGCGCCGGTAATCGATGGTGCCGCCCTCTTCCAGCAGATGGCGCTGCAAGGTGCGGCCGATCAATAGCTCCATCACCATATAGGCGGTGGCATTGGCCTCGAACTGATCATGAACCCGGACGATTTCATTGACATCGCGGAGTTGCGCCAGAATCCGCGCCTCATCCAGAAATTTTTCGACGCCGTCGCGAAAGGTGAGCGACATGTCGTCGGTATAGGGCATCAGCGCGCCGGTGCCGGGGCTTCGACCGGCCAGACTGACCGGGAAATACTCCTTGACCGCGATTTTGACCTCAAGCCGCTCATCCCAGCCGATATAGGTGGCGCCGAACCCGCCCTGACCGATCAGCCGGCCGACAACATAACGCTCCTGAAGTATGCTGCCCGGCTGAAGATGCACGCCCGGGCGCGGCGCCTCCGATTCATCATGGCCGCACACCATGCACATCCCGTTGCCGCTTTTCGACTCAAAGCAGTTGGGACAACGATGGCGGCCGAAACGCGCGATCAGATGCGTGTCACGCCGGGGTACGGCGGCAACCGGCTTAGTGACACCGGCGGCGGTCAGAAGTGCGGTGGCCGGGAGTTGTTCGGTGCCCTTGGCGACACCCAGCCGGTTGATATGCTGTTCAATCAACAAGCCGCCACCGTATTCCGTCACCAGACCGGCCGCGATCACGGTGTTCAGGCATCGGGCGCGACGGGTCACGTCGAGCTCGGCCTTGTCCATCAGCTCCAGAAAGCTGCCGCGGGTAACAAAGTCGTCAATCAGCCCGCCGATCCGGTCACGCAGCCGGTCCTTGACCTCACGCGGGTAGCCGGTGCGTTCAAAAGCGGCGATGGCGTGATCCAGCCCTTCCCGCAATCCCTTCGGATCGAACGGCTTGAACACGCTGCTTTCAAGCAGCAAGGTGTTGTTGCCCAGCGTTTCGACCGACATCACCAACTCGTTCATGACCTTCACCCCCTGTTCGGAGGCGGCGATCGCAGCGAGAAATTGCAAGCGGCTGAACAGGTTGGGCAAGGTCTCGACCACACCCTGCATGGCAAGACGCAGCGCCGACGCTCCGCCCTGTTCCAGTCGGCGGGCGTAGCGCGTGACCAAAGCTTCGGCCATGCCGGGTCCACCCGCCACACCCGCAGGCGTAACCACGGTGAACAGAGTGCCGTGAAAGGCGGTAATATCCTCCTCGCGCCGACCAGAGCCCAGCGGCTGGCCGGTACGCAATTGGCGGCGCGCCCGATCGAGCAGCACGGCGCGGGCTTGCGGCAAAAAACCCGCCCGCAACAGATCGTTAAGCGCATATTCACATTGATTTGAGGCGTCGGCCGGGCGCGGCATCTCGGTCAGGGCCAAGTCCAGGGTTCGCCGAATCGCGACCCCGAGCAGCGGGGTCACCCCGAGCAGCTCGCTTATCAACGACGGGATACCGAGAAGATCGGCAATCCCGCTGTCGAGCAGCGCCGCGACTCGGCCGCTGGCATCGTCGCTTGCCAGACTAACCAGAAACGACAGTTTTTTGGACCAACCGCGGATACCGACCAGATCCCGGCAGACCGCGGCCACCAGCAAATAATCAGCTTCGGCCGACTCGCCGGGCTGCATGCCCTTATCGCGCAGAAGCAAGGCAAAGGGCGGCCCCTTGGCGGCCAGTTCCGCCAAGGTTTTTTCAGCTTTGGCGGCGCGCGACCGGATCAGGTCGACGGCGGCGGACAGGGCCTCCCGCCGCTCTTTCAGCGTGTTGCCGGGAATCTTGGCTTGAAGGGTTGCGGCCCCGGTTATCGCCGCGTCGAGCGTAGAGGGCTGTGCCGTCAACGCCTTAACGGCTTTACAATTGTGCAGCAACTCGGTCGGGGTCAAGCCCTGCGGCTCAAGATAGGACCGTAATAAATGGCCGATCGCCTGTCGGCTGGCGGGACCGTAATAGTCTTCAAACTCGGCGCACAGCGCAATCTCATCCAGGCTGCCGGCGACGGCACCCGAAGCGGCGGTCAAAGGTGCAGAGGTTTTTCCGTTCATGGGCGGAAGATCAGTGCCGTTCAATCAGTTCAATTCGGTAACCGTCCGGGTCTTCGACAAAGGCGATCACGGTGCTGCCATGCTTCATCGGTCCCGGCGGGCGGGGAATCACGGCGCCGGCTGCGGCCAGACGCTCGCAGGTTCCATAGATGTCGGCAACCCCGATGGCGATATGGCCGAAGCCGCTACCGATCGTATAGGGCTCCGCCTGGTCCCAGTTCCAGGTCAGCTCGATCGTCGCCCCGTCGGCCTCGCGGCCATAGCCGACGAAGGCCAGGGTAAAGCGGCCGCCCTCATAGTCGGTGCGCCTCAACACTGTCATACCGAGCAGGTTTGTATAGAAATGAATCGAGCGGTCGAGATCGAACACTCTGATCATGGCATGCAATACTCTTGGCTCGACCACGATCCCCTCCATTCTTCCTCAGTTTGCCACGGCAAGCCGCCATACCACCTCGGCGGCACGCCGGCTCGGCGCCATTCCGCCCGCACCCAACCAACGCTCGACAGCGTCCAAGCCCTCGATCTGAGCCAGCCGGGCCGCCGGGTCATCCAACAAGCGCGAAATCTCTTGCGCCAGCTTGGCCGGTTTGCAGTTGTCCTGCAACAGTTCCGGCACCAGCGCACGATCATGCATGATATTTACCAGATTAACGAACTTAGTTTGAATCAAGTGGCGATAAAGAGCATGAGTCAGTGGATTCAGGCGATAGGCGATGACCGCAGGCAAGCGGGCCAACGCCAGTTCCAGCGCCACCGTGCCCGACGCCGCCAAGGCCGCCGCGCCGGCCGCGAATGCATCGTATTTTTCGGTGTCGCCCTCGGTAACGATAACCCGCACCGGCCAACCGGCAACCGCTTTTCTCACCGTATCGGCAACATGCGAAAGGGTCGGCACCACGGCAACCAAGTTCGGATAGCGCGGCGCGAGCAAGGCCAGCGTCGCCTTGAAATCGGGGAGCAAGCGCCGCAGTTCGGTGGTTCGGCTGCCCGGCAGCACCACCAGCACCCGATCCTCGGGTGAAAGGCCGTGACGGGATCGAAACCCCGCGCCGTCACCCCGACCGGCGCCGCTTTCAATAATGGAGTGCCCGACAAAGGTGCAGGACAGGCCCTCGCGCTCGAACCAGGGCGGCTCGAACGGCAACAACACCAACAAATGGTCGAGAAAAGCGGCGATCTTGCGGGCCCGCTCCGGGCGCCACGCCCACACCGTCGGCGCGACATAATGAATGAGCGGGATATCTCGCATTGCCTGCGCGCCGTGACGCAGGCGCTTCCCGATCCGAAAGGTAAAGCCCGGCGAATCGATCGTCACCACCACGTCGGGTTTGATGGTCCGAACCGCGGCAACGGTTTGATTGAGCCGGGCGATCAGGCGCGGCAGCTTGGGCAGCAATTCCAACACGCCGAACAGAGCTAACTCGGCCATGGGAAATAAAGTATCGAGGCCCTCGGCAACCATGCGCTCGCCCCCGACCCCGACAAACAGAACCGGCCGGTCGGCGATCGCTTTCAGCCCGACCATCAAACGGGCGCCCAACAGATCGCCCGACGGCTCGCCCGCCACCAAAAACACGGTGAGAGGCGTCGTCGTCATGGCACGCCTGCCGAATTTCCGGTTTCGGGTTCAGCCTCAATTGCAATTCCGGTCACGAACAAGCCGGCACGATCCGCCGTCGCAATCATCTCGGCCCGGTCCATCACTAAGGTGCCACCGGCCTCAACCGCAATGCCGCGCAGACCGGCGGCGGCGGCGGAATGGATGGTGGCGAGACCGACCGTCGGCAGGTCAAGCCGGCGATCCTGTTGCGGCTTCTTGAGTTTGACCAATACGCCGCCGGGGCCGTCTCGACGCAATCCGCCACAGCGTTCAATCAAGGCGTCGGTGCCTTCGATACCTTCAACCCCGAGCACCAACCCCTGTTGAACGATCACCGCCTGTCCGACATCGAGTCGGCCTAAAGTCCGGGCGACCTCGATGCCGCGGGCGATATCGGCTTCGGCAACCTCGTCGGGGCGCGTCGAGCCGAGCAAACCGTGCGGCGCCAGCAAGTCGCGCACGAGGTCCTGAATCCCGATGATCCGGAATCCCTCCTCCTCCAAGCTGCGCGCCGCCGCGCGAAGGATGCCGTCATCGCCGAGCGCACGGGCGCCGACCTTGGCCAGAAACACGGCAACGCGCCAGTCGGGGCGAATTTCGCTGAAGGTCGGACGCCGCACCGGACCGGCAAAGACCAGTTCGCGAACGTCATGACGCCGTAAGAAATCGAGAATGGTCGAGGCGGCGCCGAAGCGCGACCACAGATGAACCCGCCCCTGCACGGTGGCCGGATCGGTGTGGCCTTCGAAGGCAATAATGACGACCTCGCGGCCGGCACCACGTGCGGCCTCCGCCAAGCGGGCCGGCAGGGTACCGCCCCCGGCCAGAATTCCGAGCTTAGCCGCCATTACCCGAACGCGGTTGGCAAACGGCACGGGAAGTCTTGGTCCGGATAAAGCCGACAATATCACTGACCGCCGGATTGTGCTGGAACGAGCGCGCGGTTTCATCGACCCGTTCCGCCAAGGTACCCTCCGGCCCGAACAGCATGCGATAGGCGGCGCGCAAGGCCTGAATATCTTCCCGGCTGTAGCCGCGCCGCTCCAACCCGACCAGATTAAGGCCCGACAGGCGCGCGCGCTCCCCCATAACCAAGCCATAGGGAATCACATCATTTTCGACGCCGGACATGCCGCCGATCATGGCATGGTGGCCGATGCGCACAAACTGATGAACCGCGCTGAGCCCACCCAGAATCGCATAATCCCCGACCGTTACATGCCCGGCCAACGTGGCATTATTGGCAAGAATAACATGGTCGCCCAGAATACAATCATGAGCAACATGAGCCCCGACCATGAACAAGCCGTCGGAACCGACCCTGGTTTGCAGGCCGCCGCCCTCGGTCCCAGGATTCATGGTGACATGCTCCCGAATCCGGTTATTGGCGCCGATAGCCAATGTCGAGGGCTCGCCCCGATACTTCAAGTCCTGGGGCGGCGTGCCGAGCACGGCGAACGGATAGATAATCGTGCCCGCGCCGACCGTCGTGCAACCGTCCACCACCACATGCGAGATCAGTTGAACCGCGTCCCCCAGTTCAACCTCGGGGCCGACGCAGCAAAACGGGCCGATCCGGACTCCCCGGCCGAGACGTGCCGCCGGATCAACAACCGCTGCGGGATGAATAGCGACGGTCATCGATCGTTCAGGATCATGGCTGCATAGGTGGCCTCGGCGCAAAGAACGTCGCCGACCTTGGCCTCACCCTTGAATTTCCAGACATTGCCGCGCTGCCGCTGTTTGGTCACATGCACGCGCACGGAGTCACCCGGGCCGACCGGTTTGCGAAAGCGGGCCTCGTCAATGGTCATGAAGTAAACCAATTTGCCTTCGGCCTCGGGCCCGAGCGTCGCCACCACCAGCACCGCGGCGGTTTGCGCCATGGATTCGATGATCATGACACCGGGCATAACCGGGCGCTGGGGAAAATGGCCCTGGAAAAAAGGCTCATTGATGGTGACGTTCTTAATGCCGACGGCGCTTTCGCCGCGCACGACATCGACCACCCGGTCGATCATCAACATCGGATAACGGTGCGGAATCATTTGCATGACCCGTGTGATGTCAATTTCGGACATCTCGTTCATTTCCGCCACCGCCTCCATCTCGAAACCGCCCCCTCAATGATGTCGCGTCAGGTTATAATTTCACGTTAGGCATTGAGTAACCGATTCACGTTATCGCCGAGCCACCACTCCCGGCGCCCCATCCCTTTTGCCTGAAAACGCTGTGCTAATCAACCCCCGGCGGCTCTCGCGCCCCAGCTTCGGTGAAGTAGGACCGAATGAAGTGAGGCGCGAAATCGCGGGTGCCGGTTAGTTTCGTATGGCGGTTAGTTTCGTGAGGAAGGAATCTTGACCGCGACCGACGGCATTTTCCGATTAAGCCGCTCCAGTGCTTCCTTGGTGATTTCCATCGTCTTCTCGACGATGACCACCTGTTGTTTCGTCAGCACGAGATTGACGCCGGATTCTTCAGCCATCGCCGCGACAACCTCAAGCAAAGCGCCCTGAAGCGTCCGCCCGGCCTCGTTGACACCCTGATCGATCGCTTTCTGGCGGCCCTGAGCCTCCCGCTGGAAATCCATGACCTGCTTTTCGAAGTCACGCCGTTTCTTGCCGAAGGCATCTTCCGACAAGGAGCTGCGCTGGCGTGCCAATTCCTGCTCACCCTGACGCAACCGCTCCTCGCGACCGGACAGCTCCTTGCTCAGAGATTCGCGCTGCCGCTTGAATTCATTCTCAATGCCCTTCCCTGCGCTCGACTCGTGAAGGATGTATTGCACATCAACCACGGCGATCACCGGAGTCTTCATGTCCGCTCGGGCCTGACCCGTCGGAACCGTTACCGCGAAAGCGACCGCTGCCGCCGTCGCTACCGAACGCATGATTCTTGTCATCATGATTAGAACCTGGTGCCAAAGTTAAAGCGAAAATTTTCGACCTTATCATAGCTTTGCTTCGCGATCGGGATCGCGAAGTCAACACCGACCGGCCCCATCGGTGAACGCCACTGCAAGCCGAGACCACCGGCGGCGCGGATCGAACCGATATCCTTCACGTTCGGATCGGTCACGCCACTGCCGGTAAGGGTGCCCGCATCGGTAAAGGCGTGACCGGAAAGACCAAGCTCCTCGGGCAAACCCAACGGGAAGCGAAGCTCGACCGTACCACGGTAGAACTGCGTGCCACCCAAAGCGTCACCGGTTGTGATGTCACGCGCGCCGATACCGGCAATCCGGAAGCCGCGCAGCGTGTCGCCACCGATAAAGAAACGGTCGGCAATAAAGACGGTCTTATCAAGTGAAGCGACGTAGCCGGCTTCACCGCCGACGCTGGCAACCCAGCGGTCCCAGCCCGGAACCGTTTGATAGTAGGTGCCCGACCCCCTGGTCCGTACGAAATTGGCGCTGCCGCCAAGCCCGGCCAGATCGGTGGAAAGTTTCATCACATAGCCGCTCGACGGATCGATCTTGCTGTTACGCCGGTCGTAGATCAGCTCCTGCCCGATCATGGATACGCTGCGGGTGCCCTCTTGATCCTTGATGTAACGAGAGGCCCCGAACGGAATATCGCTGATAGAGGTTTGCTGCATGCTGTAACGCAGGCGCTGGCGCAAATTTTCGGTCAAGGGATAACCGAAGTTAAAGCCGAAACCGGTATCGGTCTCGGAATACGAGCTGTAGGTCTGGTTATCACGAACCGTGCGGAACAGATCGACCCCGGCCGACAAATCGCGGTTGAGGAAATACGGCTCGGTGAACGAAACGTCGTATTGCTGAGTCCGCTGCGAGATCATGGCGCCGAAGCGCAGTTGGCGACCGGTGCCGAGCAGATTGCGTTCAGAGATCGAAAAATCGCCGAGCGCACCATCCGTGGTCGAAAAGCCGGCACCCAACGAAACTTCGCCGGTGGACTGCTCGGTCACGTCAACCTGAACCACGGTCTGATCCGGCTGGGTGCCTTCAGTCGTGGTCACGCGAACCTTTTCAAAGAAATTGAGGTTTTTGACCCGCTCTTCCGAACGCTTCAGTTTCGCATTGTTGAAGGGGTCGCCTTCAGCCACCGTCAGTTCACGACGGACGACGCGATCCAGGGTGCGCACGTTACCGGTAATGTCGATCCGCTCGACATAAACCCGCGGCCCTTCGTTGATCTCGAAAGTCAGATCGATGGTGTGCTCGTCGCGATGACGATCAACCCGGGGGCGAATGTCAACAAAGGCGTACTGCATCTCGCCAAGCGCCGTGGTCAGCTCGGTAATCGTCTTTTCGACCTCGTTCGCGTCGTACCAGTCCCCTTCGGAGAAGGAGATTTTCCCGCGGAGCAGCTCCGGATCGAGATTCTTCAGGGTGGTGGTCAGATTGACCTTGCCGAACTGATAGCGTTCGCCTTCCTCAACCGTAAAGGTGATGTAGAAAGCATCCCGCTCGGGCGTCAACTCGGCCACCGCCGAGACAACCCGGAAGTCGGCATAACCCTGGCCGAGATAGTATTTACGCAGCAATTCCTTGTCGTAATTCAGGCGGTCGGGGTCATAGGTGTCGTCACTGGACAAAAACCGGTACCAGTGGCTTTCCTTCGTTTGAAGCTGCCCCAACAATGTCGTGCGGCTGAACTTGTCGTTCCCGACGAAATTAATGCGCTCGACTTCCGTGCGTGCACCCTCGTCGATTTCGAACACGAGATCGACGCGGTTCTGGTCGAGTTGGATGACTTTCGGCTCAACAGTCGCAGCAAAGCGCCCGTTGCGGCGATAAAGGTCGAGAATGCGCTGAACGTCGTTCTGAACCCGGGTGCGGGTAAAAACCACGCGCGGCCGGAGTTGCAACTCGCTAAGCAACTGATCTTCTTTAAGCCGCTTCGCCCCTTCGAAGGCGATTCGATTGATGATCGGATTTTCAACAACCCGCACCACCAAATCATCGCCCTCGCGCCGCAAGGCCACATCGGCAAAAAGACCGGTTGCAAACAGCGCCTTCAGCGACTGATCCAATTTTTCCGGGGAAAAGGAATCGCCCGGCTGCATCGCCAGGTAGGAGCGGATGGTCGACTCCTCAATACGCTGCTTGCCTTCGACTCGGATCGCACGGACGATCCCGCCCTCCGACACTTGCGCGGCCATGACCGGCGCCACGGCTGCGCTCTCTGCGCGCGCATCCACGCCCACGGCGGCAACCAGAGTGCATACAGCTAGAGCCGTCGGCACCCATTTCCCGAAATTGAGCTTCAAAGCGCCCCCCGCTATAAAATACCCGACTAAGATATCAGCCCCTTAAAAAACTCGACGACCCGAAGGTGGACGAGATCGTTCCAAGTGGCAAACAGCATCATCGTTAATACCAGAGCCAGCCCGATGCGAAAACCATATTCTTGCGCGCGCTCACCCAACGGCCGACCGGCCACCGCCTCGAACCCGTAAAATAACAGATGGCCACCGTCTAAAAGCGGTATCGGGAACAGGTTGATCATGCCAAGGTTGATCGAGAGCAGCGCAATAAACCAAATCAACGAGACTAAACCGGTCTGCGCGATTTCACCCGACATTTGCGCAATCCGCAACGGACCGCCCAAATCTTCGGTTCCGCGCACACCGGCAAGCATCTGGCCGACCCCGGTAAGAGTCGAGGCCGTCAAGTCATAAGTTTCGCGCAGAGCCTGCCAAACCGCCATTTCCGGCGAGTGTCGTTTATAATCCAAGCCGGAACGACTAATCCCGAGCAATCCTATAGTATAGGTGTTGCCGAAACGGTCGGTGACGACAGAGGATTTCGGCACGGCAACCAGTATCATCGGCACCGTATTGCGCTTGATCTCAATCGAGATCGAACGCCCGGCCGCCATACTGACGATAGACCTTACTTCCTCGAAGCGCTCGATTGTTCGACCGTCGATGACGGTAATCACGTCACCAACCTTCAGCCCCGCAGCCTCGGCGGCACTGCCCGATTGAACATGACCGATGTCCGCCGGGGTGAAAGGCTGACCGTAAGTCGCAAACAACACGGAAAGCACAATCACGGCAAAAATATAGTTGGCGATCGGCCCGGCCGCGACAATAGCCGCTCGCTGACCGAGTCGCTTGTGATGAAACGACACGGCCTTTTCTTCCGGTGTCATTTCTTCGATATCATCGCGCGGCGTGCTGGCCGCGCCGGCATCACCGAACATCTTGACGTAGCCGCCGAGCGGCAGCAGGCTAACCCGCCAGCGCGTGCCGTGGCGGTCATTTCGACCGAACAATTCCGGTCCCATCCCGAACGAAAAAACCTCGACCCGCACGCCACACATCCGGGCAACCAGATAATGGCCCAACTCGTGCACGAAGATCAGAATCGTCAGGACGACAAGAAAAGGAACCGCGTAATTCCAAAGGCCGTTCAGGATGTCCATGGTTCCACCCGCATGACGTCGCCCCCCCCGTGAGCGGCGACCGATAGTCAAGGGTCTTTATGATGGTCGCTCGCTCCGGCCCCGTCAAGGACCACGACCGGATACAGCACGGGGTTTTCCTTATGCCGACAAAGCCCCGAGCGCATAGTGTCGTGCCGCCGCATCGATCGCGTAGACATCGGCGATCGCGTGCGGTCGATCATGCGGCAAAGCGGTTAGCGTCGCCTCGACCACGCGCTCGATATCCAAAAAGCCGATGCGCCGATTAAGAAAGGCATCAACGGCAATTTCATTGGCGGCATTCAGGATGGTCGGCGCCCCGCCGCCGCTGCGCAAGGCTTGACGGGCCAGGCGCAGAGCGGGGAAACGTTCGGGATCGGGCGCTTCGAAGCTGAGATCACCGCCGCGCAGCAAATCCAGCCGCGCGGTCGGGGTACGAATGCGGGCGGGCCAGCCCAGCGCATAAGCGATCGGAGTCCGCATATCGGGTGTGCCGAGTTGCGCCAGCACCGAGCCGTCAACATATTCGACCATACTATGGATCACCGACTGCGGATGGACCACGACGTCGATTTTGTCTTCCGGCATGGCGAACAGGAAGCTGGCCTCGATAATCTCCAGACCTTTATTCATCATGGTCGCGCTGTCGACCGAGATTTTGGCGCCCATATCCCAGGTCGGGTGCGCCACCGCCTGCTCCGGCGTCATGACCGCCATTTCCTCGCGGCTGCGGGCGCGGAATGGCCCGCCCGAAGCGGTTAGAATCAGCCGCTCGATCCCCTCGCGCCGTTCAAAGTCAAAGACCTGAAAGATTGCGCTGTGCTCGCTATCGACCGGCAGCAACGTCGCGCCATGATCGCGCACCAGATCCATCATCAACGGGCCGGCGCAGACCAGGCATTCCTTATTCGCAAAAGCCACCGTGGCGCCGCGCCGAGCCGCCGCCAGGGTCGGCTCCAATCCGGCGGCACCGACAATCGCGGCCATGACCCAATCGGCCGGTAATTCCGCCGCTTCAACCACCGCCTTCGGTCCGGCAGCCGCCTCGGTTCCGGTCCCGGCCAGCGCCGTCTTCAAATCCTGATAAAGCTCGGGCTCGGCAATCACCGCAACGCGCGCATGAAGCTGGCGTGCCTGCTCGGCCAGAAGCTTCACATTACGCCGTGCCGTCAGGGCCTCGACCGCGTACTTTTCCGGTTCAAGCGCAATCAGACTGACGGTATTGCCGCCGACAGACCCGGTCGAGCCCAGAATCGTCACGCGCCGCTGCGCAGTTCCCTGTCCGTGATTCACCCCGGTGCTCCCGCCCAAGTCTGAAAATATCGCCTACCGCCACGCCGCCTACCACCACGCCATCGTTGAACCGGCCGCAGCGTGAAACAGCGCCAAGGCCGGAGCCGCAGCCAGCAGTCCGTCGATGCGATCGAGTAAGCCGCCATGTCCCGGGATCAAGCCGCCGCTGTCCTTCACACCATAGCGCCGCTTAACCGCCGACTCCAACAGATCGCCGCCCTGCCCGACCACGGCCAGCACGATGCCCAAAGCAACCGCGACCAAGGGGTGATGCGCGCCCGTCGCCACAGCCAAGCCGCCGCCGACCATGGCGGACGCGATGACGCCACCGATAAAGCCCGACCACGTCTTGGCCGGGCTGATGCTCGGGGCCAGCTTCGGCCCGCCGACGCTCCGCCCCACCACATAGCCGCCGATATCGTTGGCCCACACGGACAGCAGCAGGAAGCAGATCATGATCGTGCCGCCCGACCCGTCGCGCAGCCACATCAACGCAATGGAACTTGTTCCGATATAAGGAATTGCGAAGGCCCCGACCCGCCGATCAACCCCGCTGAGCCCGGCGCGGCAAAACCCTGCTATGAGCCCGAGCGCCGGCGCCAAAGCAAAAGCCAGCGCCAATGCGGGAATCGGCCCGACAAAAAGGTAGGTGGCAACAATCAGCCCGATCGCCACACAGGAGGAAATAAGGAAAGAGCGCCCGGCCGGCAAAGGCGCGACCATGCGCACCCACTCACGGACCGCCAGCACGGCGCCCGCCCCGATCAAGGCCTGAAACAGCCAGCCGCCAGCATAAACGGCCCCCAATACCAGCGGGCCCAGTACCGCAGCGGATAGTGCACGTGCGCGCAGATTGCCCAATTTATCGTGTTCCAACCGTTGTACCGTACCGGCGCTCGCGCCGATGAAACTCTTTAATGGCATCTTCAAGATCGCGCCGCGTAAAGTCGGGCCACAAGGTGTCGAGGAAAACCAGTTCGGCGTAAGCCGACTGCCACAACAGGAAATTGCTCAACCGCTTTTCGCCGCTGGTCCGAATCACCAGATCGGGATCAGGTATTCCCGCAGTCAACAGGGATGCCGAAAACAGAGTCTCGTCGATATCCTCGACCTTGAGTTCGCCCGCCGCGACCCGCTCGGCCAACCGCCTTACGGTCTGCACCACTTCCTGCCGGGAACCGTAACTGAGGGCAAGGATCAAGGTCAACGCCGAGTTGGCGGCCGTGACGGTTTCTCCGCTTTCGATCAGCGAAATAATGTCGGCAGACAGCCGGGAACGATCACCGATCACCCGCAGGCGGACCCCGTGCTTATTCAGCTCCGCAATCTCGCTGCCCAGGTAATAGCGCAGCAACGCCATCAATTCGCCGACTTCGCCGGGTGGTCGAGACCAGTTTTCGGAAGAAAAGCTGTAAAGCGTGATGTAACGGAGACCAAGCTCGCGACCGGCTTCTATGGTCCGCCGCACCGCCTCTGCGCCCTTGCGATGTCCGGCAACTCTCGGCAGGCCTCGAGACTTCGCCCACCGTCCATTACCGTCCATAATAATGGCGACATGGGCCGGAGGGGTCTCTTTGGGGCTGTCACTCGGAATTTGCATCCGGTTCAGACCTGCATGATCTCTTTTTCCTTCGCCGCCAGCGTCTCGTCGATCTTTCTGATATGAGTGTCGGTAATGTGCTGAATCTTTTCCGCCAGAGTCTTGTGCTCGTCTTCGCTGACTTCCTTGGCTTTTTCCTGCTTCTTCAGATGGTCCAGACAATCCCGACGAACGTTGCGCACGGCAACCTTGGCATGTTCGGCGTATTTATGAGCGACCTTGGTCAGCTCCTGGCGCCGTTCCTGGCTAAGATCGGGAATCGGCACCCGGATGCTCTGCCCCTCGGCCTGCGGATTAAGCCCGAGTCCCGACTCGCGGATAGCCTTTTCGGTTGCCTTGGCCAAGCCGCGATCCCAGACCTGAACCGTGATCATGCGCGGCTCGGGCACGCCGATGGTGGCGACCTGATTCAGCGGCATGTGGCTGCCATAGGCATCGACGGTGATGGGCTCCAGCAAACTGGCCGAGGCCCGGCCGGTGCGCAGCCCGGCCAGTTCCTTGCGTAGCGATTCCAGCGCACCGTCCATCCGGCGGCTGACGTCTGAGAGGTCGGTCGAAGCCATGCTAACCCTCTTCGGTAATCACGGTAAACCGGCCACGCCCCGCCACCACCTCGGCCAGCGCCCCGGCTGTATGAATAGAAAACACCAGAATGGGAATGCGGTTGTCGCGCGCCAATGAAATCGCCGACGCGTCCATCACACGTAAATCCTTGGCAAGCACTTCCTGAAAGCTCAGACGCTCGTAGCGTTCGGCGGTCGGAACCCGTTTAGGATCGGCGGTATAGACCCCGTCGACCTGCGTTCCCTTCAGCAAGGCGTCACAGCCCATTTCGGAAGCGCGCAAAGCCGCCGCGGTATCGGTGGTGAAGAACGGGTTGCCGGTCCCGGCCCCGAAAATCACCACCCGTCCCTTTTCCATATGGCGGACGGCGCGACGCCGAATATAGGGCTCGCACACGGTGGCCATCGGAATCGCCGATTGAACCCGGGTCTGAACCCCGATTCGTTCCAACGCGCTTTGCATGGCCAGCGCGTTGATCACGGTGGCCAGCATGCCCATATAGTCGGCGGACGCCCGTTCCATCCCAGAGGCGGCCCCCGAGACGCCCCTGAAGATGTTGCCGCCCCCGATCACGAGACAAACTTCAACGCCCATCTCGCGAACGGCTTTGACTTCGGCGGCAACCCGGGTGACGGTCTCGGGCTCCAGGCCATACTCGCCCTTGCCCATCAGCGCTTCGCCCGAAATCTTGAGCAGAATGCGCCGATAGCGCAGGTTCGTCGTCTCGTCGCTCCGGGTAATCCGGATCGCCATGGTTCAAGCCCTCCGTCAGCCGGCCGAAACCGGCTTGACACCCGATACCGCCGCCACTTCCGCGGCAAAATCGCCCTGTTCCTTCTCGATGCCCTCACCGAGAGCAAAGCGGACGAACGCAGCGATCTTGATCGGTGCACCGAGGGTCTTGGCGGCCGCTTCGATCACCTTACCGACCTTCGACTCGCCGTCGATGACGTAAGTCTGCTCAAGCAGCACGACTTCTTCGTAGAATTTGCGCAGATTGCCCTCGACGATCTTGGTGATGATCGCTTCCGGCTTACCGCTGTCCCGGGCCTTATCGACATAAATCGCGCGTTCACGCTCGACTCTGGCGGAATCAAGATCGGCCACCGCCACCGACTCGGGACGAGCCGCGGCGATATGCATCGCGATCTGCCGACCGAGCTTGGTCAACTCGGCAACATCGCCGGTCGACTCGAGCGCGACCAGCACGCCGATCTTGCCCAAGCTCGGGGTGAGGGCGGTATGAAGATAAGACGCCACCACGCCTTGCTCGACCGACAGCTTGGCCGAACGCCGCAGATTCATGTTTTCACCGATCGTGGCGATCAGGCCGGTGATTTCTGCGGCGACATCATGCCCCTTGCCGGGATAAGCCGCTTTCTTCAGGTCTTCGACATCGCCGCTGCCGGCCAGCGCCAGTTCGGCCAGCGCATTGGCCGCCGCCTGGAACAGATCGTTGCGCGCGACGAAGTCGGTCTCGGCATTCAGCTCAACCACCGCGCCGGCCTTGCCGCCGGTCGTGATCGACACCAAGCCCTCGGCGGCAACCCGTCCCGATTTGCGCGCCGCCGCGGCCAGACCCTTTTTACGCAGCCAGTCAACCGCGACTTCCATGTCGCCGCCGTTTTCCATCAGCGCTTTTTTGCAATCCATCATGCCTGCGCCGGTCTTCTCGCGCAGTTCCTTGACAAGAGCAGCAGTAATCTCAGCCATGGCTTCAGGTCTCTTCCGTTCTCAATAGCGATCGTTCGAAGCGCCGCCGGCTTTAAGCCGCGGCTCCTTCGGCGGCGCCGGCTTCAACCGCGGGCTCGACCGGCGCTTCTTCGCGTGCGCCGACATCGATCCCCGAGGCCACCATCTCGGCCTGCAAGCCGTCGAGTACCGCGCCGGAGATCATCTCGCAATAAAGCTCGATCGCGCGCAGGGCATCGTCGTTGCCGGGAATCGGGAAGGCGATGCCGTCCGGATCGGAGTTGCTGTCGATCACCGCGACCACCGGAATGCCAAGCTTGTTGGCTTCCTTGACCGCAATCGCTTCCTTGTTGGTGTCGATGATGAACAGAATATCGGGCAGGCCGCCCATTTCCTTAATACCGCCCAATGCCCGCTCCAGCTTATCGCGCTCGCGCGTCAACTGAAGGTTTTCCTTTTTGGTCAGACCGGTGGCGCCTTCGACCAGCCGTTCTTCCATTTCACGCAGGCGCTTGATCGACTGGGAAATCGTCTTCCAGTTGGTCAGCATGCCGCCAAGCCAGCGATGGTTGACATAGTACTGGCCACAACGCTTGGCCGAATCAGCAACCCGTTCCTGAGCCTGGCGCTTGGTGCCGACAAACAGAACCCGACCGCCGCCGGCGACAACGTCGCGCACGGCGAGCATGGCGCGATGCAACAACGGCACCGACTGCTCAAGATCGATGATGTGCACGCCGTTCCGCACACCGAAAAGATACGGCTGCATCTTCGGATTGCGGCGACGGGTGTGATGGCCGAAATGGACGCCGGCTTCAAGCAGGCGGCGCATCGTGAACATTGGCATAACCATGTGATTTTCTTTCCGGTTGTTCCGCCGCAGGCCTGTCGCATTCACAGAGAACGAGACACCGGAGCGGTCCGTCGCCATGCCGTGGCGAAAGTCCGCAAGCCCGCGTGAGGGGTTGACGACAAGGACTTACATAACGGCTCTCCCCGGCTTTGGCAACCACTCATGCCGCGCTTAAACGCCGCGGCCTGCGGCAACACGGTCACAGTCACGACAGGCTTCACCCGGGGAATCTTGACATGATCCCGAGTCGCACCCATCATGCGCCGGCCCGGTGCCTCAACCGGACAGAGTCGTTGTAATATTTCCGAGCAAAGGGTGCAGCAAATGGTTGAGCCGAAGCTTCATACGGTTCAGGCGGAGGTTTTTGTCGCACCGCTGTCGACGTCGCGACTGCTGCTTCCAATTTTCATCGCCCTACTTACCGGCGCGGCGATCCCTGTCTTCTGGGTACAAGTCCCGCCTTTGGCCGACTACATTAATCACTTGGCACGCATGTTCGTGCTGAGCAACCTTGATCACGACCCTTTGCTGGCGAAATTCTACGGAGTCGACTGGCAGGTAATTCCTAACCTGATCATGGATTTGCTGGTTCCGGTCTTAAGCCGGTACATTAATATTTATCTGGCCGGACAGACCTTCGTGTTTCTGATTCTCGCGCTGTTGGTCACCGGCAGCTTTGCGGTTCATTATGCCGTGTTTCGGCGTTGGTCGGCTTGGCCGCTGGTATCCTTTCTCTTTCTCTACAACAACATCATGCTGTTCGGGTTCATGAACTATTTGTTCGGCCTGGGAGTGGCGTTGTGGGGATTGGCGGCGTGGATTTTGTTGCGTCCGCGTTCGGCGCTGCTCCGGGCCGCGGTATCGACCGCGTTTGTCCTGGTGCTGTTCACCTGCCATCTGTTTGCGGTCGGGCTCTATGGCATGGGTTTACTCTGCTATGAAGGCTGGATGCTGCGCGACGAGTTCGAGCGCACCGGGCTTTTGCGGCCAACACGGGCGCTGATTCGCGACGGACTAGCCTTTATCCTGTCCTTCGTGCCGGTTCTGCCCCTGATGTGGGTCAGCCCCACCATCGGCCTTGCAACGGAAAATTACTGGGATTCGACCGGTAAGCTCGATGGCATCTATTACATTTTCCAGAATTATTCCGACTTGTTCGACCTGACGCTGGCCTCTCTGGTCATCGGCGGTACGGTTTGGGCGGCGCGCGCGCGCATGGTCGGGCTTCATCCGGTCGGCCGGTACTTGGCAATTCTGGGTCTGGTTGTCTACATGCTGATGCCACGCATGTTTTTCAGCTCATGGGTGGCCGACCAAAGGCTGCCGATCGCACTGGTTTTCCTGCTGATCGGCTTTGTCAGCTTCAAAGACGACCACCGCTGGGCCCGCTATTTTCTTTATGTCTTCGTGCTGGGGATTGCCTGCGCCCGCTTTGCCGCGGTGTTTCTGGTGTGGCACCAGATTGACGGCGCTTATGCCGATTTCCGCCATTCGGTCGGTGCGATCGAGCCGGGCAGCACCATTCTGGTCGCCAATACCGACGAGCCGAACGGCAGCGATGCCTTCAATACACCGCTGTCTCACGCCGCTTGTATCGCTATGATTGAGCGCTCCAGCCTAGTGTCTACCGCCTTTACCGTTCCGGGCAAGCAAATCCTGTCGGTTAAACCCAAATATAGCAGCCGCACCGATACCCGGGACGGCGATCCGCCGACCATCAGCCAGTTGATCGCCGCCGCCAACCGCGACCGCAGCACCGTACCGGATACCGAGCATTACTGGGACCATTGGACCGAGCAATTCGACTATGTTTATGTGCTCTATACCGATGGCGGCGCCAATCCCGCCCCGGACTTGCTGAAACTGATTTATAGCGGGCGCCAGTTCCAGCTTTACCGGGTTATCGCCTCGTCGGAAGAGGAGTAGGCGCCTCCCCGGCATCGGCTCATTCGGTGCCGGGGGCTTTCGACAAAGTCTGCGCGCGACGACCAAGCCGCTCGGGCGGGAAATACAGGGTGACCGAGGTGCCTTGACCCGGCGAGCTGTTCAGCGCCAACCAGCCGCCATGCAGTTCGATCTGAGAGCGCACGATCACCAACCCGAGGCCGGTGCCTTCAGCGGGCCGTGTCCGCGGGTTTCCGCCCTGTCCGAATTCGGTAAAGACCTTGTGCAAATCATGGGGCTCTATCCCTGGGCCATGATCGACAACAGCAATTTCAAGGCCTTCGGCGCCGATTCGCGTATTGACGGCGATAGTGCCGCCCGGGTCGGAAAATTTGATCGCGTTCGACAGCAGATTAAAAAGCATCTGCCGAACCATCTTTTCATCCGCAGTCAGCGTTGACATCTCAGGCGGCGGAGAAAAAGTCACCACCAGCTCTTTTTGCTGGAATACCGGGCTCAGCGCATGCATGACTTCGGCGATAATTGCGCCTGGGTCGATCAAATCCGCCGCCAATTCAAAACCACCCGCTTCGATCTTTGATAAATCGAGCACGTCATTGATCAGGCGCAACAGATGGATGCCGCTTTGGTGAATGTCACCGGCGAAATCACGATATTTCGCATTGCCGATTTCACCGACCATCTCATAACGAATCATCTCGGCGAATCCGATGATGCCATGCAGCGGCGTGCGCAGATCATGGCTCATCCGGGCCAGGAAATCGGACTTGCGGGCATTGGCCGCCTCGGCGTCACCGCGAGCCTGCCCCAGCACATCGACCTCGCGGCTCAGCACCCGGTTATCGCGAATCAGCCCGCGAGCCCGCTCGACCACATCGTCCAGCTCTTCCACCAGGGCCCGGCAGGCGTCGAGGCGGTTGAGCAATTGGTTGACGCCCCGCCCGATAACGTCGAAATCAGTCTGAGGAAAGGACGGCGCGCGTATGGTGGACCGGTCCTGCACCGCGGTTTCCAACACGGCACGCAAGCGGCGCAGCGGCAGCACATAACGCCGTCTGACCACGATACCACCGCCGACCACAACAGCCAGCAGCAGCCCGGCAAGCATGACAGTTTCCAATCCGGCCACAGTCCGGCCTCCGCTCCCGACATCCGGTAAACCGGACTTTAAGGATAATTCCGCTCTCAGAGCTTCAATAAGGTTAACGCGCTCGTTATCTTAAAAAAATATATGTCGTCCGGAGCTGTTTGTGACGCTCGGCCCGGCTATAATGCCGAACCGGACCGTTTCATGCCCGCGTGTTGCGTCTCCGCCTGTTTCGCCCAAACCAGGAATCCTGCCCATGTCCCGCGCCGACACCCGCACCACACCCCGACCCGACACCGCGGCGGCCGATATCCTGCCGCCCGGCGCGCTCGATGCCCTGGTGCGCGCGGAACATGCCGATCCGTTCAGTGTGCTCGGCCTGCACCGGTTGCCCGCGGGCGGCATTTCGGTGCGCGCCTTCTTGCCCGGAGCGCGCACCGTGCACGTCATCGACTGTGATGGCGGCAAACGGGCCGGCGTAATCGCCGCAACCCTGCCCCGGATTCATCCCGAGGGCGTGTTCGCCGGCGTAATTCCCGGCCGGACCGAGCCCTTCCGCTATCGTTTGCGCGTCGAATTCGACGAGGATACCATCGAGTTCGAAGACGCCTACCGCTTTCCGCCGGTGCTGGGCGAATTGGATGTCCATTTGCTGGCCGAAGGCAACCATCTTCAGGCCTATGAACGGTTGGGGGCTCACCCGCGCGAAATCGACGGCGTCGCCGGCACCGCTTTTGCGGTCTGGGCGCCGAACGCCCGCCGGGTCAGCCTGGTCGGGGATTTCTGCGACTGGGACGGCCGCCGCCTGCCGATGCGCAAGCGCCATGATTGCGGCGTATGGGAGCTGTTCGTGCCCGGCGCCGGTCCCGGCGAGCGCTATAAGTTCGAAATCAAAAGCGCCACCGGCACGTTACTGCCCTTAAAAGCCGACCCGGTTGCGCTCGAGGCCGAACATCCGCCGCGGACCGCCTCGATTGTGGCCGCACCCGATCATTACCGCTGGCATGATGGCGGCTGGCTCGAGCGCCGCAGCGCCGCCCACGGCCACCGCGCGCCGATTTCGATTTACGAGGTTCATATCGGTTCGTGGCGGCGCGTGCCCGAAGAGGGCGGACGCTATTTAACCTATCGCGAGTTGGCGGCTCAGCTGGTGCCCTATGCCGTCGATCTCGGCTACACCCATTTGGAGTTGCTGCCGATCACGGAGTTTCCGTTCGACGGCTCGTGGGGGTATCAGTCGACCGGCCTTTATGCGCCGACCAGCCGGCATGGCAGCCCCGAGGATTTCCGCTTTTTCGTCGATACCTGCCACAATGCCGGGCTCGGCGTGCTGCTCGACTGGGTGCCCGGCCATTTCCCGACCGATTCTCACGGGCTGGCCAACTTTGACGGCACCCATCTTTACGAGCATGCCGATCCGCGCCAGGGCTATCAGCCCGACTGGAACACCCTGATTTATAATTTCGGCCGGCGCGAGGTGGCCAATTTCCTGTTGGGCAGCGCGATGTTCTGGCTCGACCGCTATCATGTCGATGGCGTGCGCGTCGATGCCGTGGCCTCGATGCTTTACCTGGATTACAGCCGTAAAGAGGGCGAGTGGATTCCCAACCGGTACGGCGGACGGGAAAATCTGGAAGCGATCGACTTCATGCGCCGGCTCAACGAACTGTCCTATAGCCGCCATCCCGGCGTGATGACGGTGGCCGAGGAATCGACCGCTTGGCCGGGCGTGTCACGGCCGACCTGGCTCGGCGGACTCGGCTTCGGCTTCAAATGGAACATGGGTTGGATGCATGACACGCTCCGTTATTTCGGGCGTGATTCGCTGTTCCGCTCTTATCATCACAATGATCTGACCTTCGCGCTGCTGTATCAATACAGCGAGAACTTTATTCTACCGATCAGCCATGACGAGGTTGTTCACGGCAAGGGCTCGTTGCTCGGACGGATGCCCGGCGATCCTTGGCAGAAATTCGCCAATCTGCGCGCGTTCCTGGGCTATATGTATTGCCATCCCGGCAAGAAATTACTGTTCATGGGCTGTGAGTTCGCCCAATATGCCGAGTGGAATCACGACACCAGCCTCGACTGGCACCTGCTCGACCATCCGGAGCACCGCGCGGTTCAGACATTGGTGCGCGATCTCAACCGGCTTTATCGCTCGGAACCGGCGATGCACGAAGGGGATTGCGATCCCGGCGGCTTCGAGTGGATCGAGGCCAACGATAATGCCAACAGCGTGCTCGCCTTCCTGCGCCGCCCGTTGTCGGGTGATAATAAGCTGTTGATTTGCGTCGGTAATTTTACTCCGACGCCGCAGGTCGGCTATCGGGTCGGCGTGCCCGCCCCCGGATGGTACGGCGAGCGGCTGAACACCGATGCCGACTGCTATGGCGGCTCCAACATGGGCAATGATGGCGGCGTCGAAGCCGAGCCGATTTCATGGCACGGCCGCCCCTATTCGCTCAACCTGACTCTCCCCCCGCTCTCCATGATCGTGCTGGAGGGAAGGGAGTGAGGGTGGAGAACGGGCGGTAGCGCGCCATGGACTCGGGGCCCATGGACTCGGGGCCGAGTGTCCTTTATAACCCCGGCATGACGATCTCCTTTCTTAAGATGCACGGGTTGGGCAACGACTTTGTCGTGATCGACGCCCGCAATAAGCCGCTCGACTTGACGGTTGCCAAAGTGCGCGCCATCGCCGAGCGCCGTACCGGGATCGGCTGTGATCAGTTGATCGTGATCGAGCGCCCGCGCACGGCCGGGACCGCCGCCTTCATGCGCATTCGCAACGCCGATGGCAGCGAGGTGTCCGCTTGCGGCAATGCCTCACGTTGTGTCGCCGCAGTGTTGATGGAAGAGGCCGGCACTAACAACATTGAAATCGAGACCAAGGCCGGGCGGTTGCTGGCGAGCCGATGCCGGGATGGCCGGATCAGCGTCGATATGGGGCCGGCACGGCTTGACTGGCGTGAAATTCCGCTGTCCACGCCGGCGGATACCCATTGCCTGGACATTACGGCGGGGCCGCTGTCCGGACCGGTCGCGGTCAGTATGGGCAATCCGCATGCCGTGTTTTTCGTCGAGAGCGTAGAAAAAATCCCGCTGGCCGAGCTTGGTCCCGAGCTTGAAACCCATCCGTTGTTTCCCGAACGCACCAATGTCGAAATCGTTCAAGTGCTGGCGCCCGACCGTTTGCGCATGCGGGTGTGGGAACGCGGGGCCGGCATTACCAGCGCGTGCGGGACCGGCGCCTGCGCCGCGCTGGTGGCGGCGGTGCGACGCAACCTGACCGGACGGCGCGCGGCGGTGGTGCTTGACGGCGGCGTGCTCGATATCGAGTGGCAAGAGGACGGCCATGTTCTGATGACCGGTCCGGCCGCCACCAGCTTTAGTGGCCGCTTGACGCCTGAATTATTGACTGCCGTGGCCTGTTCATGACCGAGGATGTTCGCATTATCACGTTCGGTTGTCGCCTGAACGCCTATGAGTCGGAAGTGATGCGTGCTCGAGTCGCGGCGGCGGGGTTAACCGACGCCGTCGTGATCAACACTTGTGCGGTGACCGGCGAGGCCGAGCGCCAAGCCCGGCAAGCGATCCGCAAAGCCCGGCGCGACCATCCCGCGGCCCGCATCATCGTCACCGGCTGTGCCGCCCAAATCAATCCCGAGCGTTTTGCCGCCATGCCGGAGGTTGACCGGGTGCTCGGCAATGTTGAAAAGCTGGAAGCGGATAGTTTCGGTATCGATACGGATAAGAAAATTCTGGTCAATGATATCATGGCGGTGCGCGAAACCGCGGGCCACCTGATTGCCGGCTTTGAAGGCCGCAGCCGCGCCTTTATTCAGGTTCAACAAGGCTGCGACCATCGCTGCACCTTTTGCATCATCCCGTTCGGGCGCGGGCCGTCACGCTCCGTGCCGATCGGTGCGATAGCGGAACAAGTCCGCACCCTGGTCGCGGGCGGCTATCGCGAGGTCGTTTTAAGCGGGGTCGACATCACCTCGTGGGGCGGTGATCTGCCGGGACGGCCGCTGCTCGGAGAACTGGTTCGGCGTTTGCTGGCGGCGGTGCCGGAATTGCCGCGGCTGCGCCTGTCCTCGCTCGATCCGGCCGCGATCGACGAGGAATTGTGGCACCAAATCGCGGTTGAGCCGCGACTGATGCCGCATCTTCATCTCAGTGTGCAGGCCGGAGATGATTTGATTCTGAAACGAATGAAGCGACGCCATGATCGTTCCGATGTCGTAACGCTTATCGAGCGCGCCCGGCGCCTGCGGCCGGATATCGTGTTCGGCGCCGATCTGATTGCCGGCTTTCCGACCGAAACCGAAGAAATGTTCCGCAACACCGTTGATCTGATTGAGGAGTGCGGCCTGACCTGGCTGCATGTCTTCCCCTACTCGCCGCGGCCCGACACCCCGGCAGCCCGCATGCCGCAAGTGCTCGTGGCCGAGCGAAAAGAGCGCGCCGCCCGCCTGCGCGCCGCGGGCTCGGCTGCGGTCTCCCGCTTTCTGCGCTCGCGGGTCGGTCACGAGACTTTGGTTTTGATTGAGGATGAAGGACGCGGCCACACTGAGCAATTCGCGGAAATCCAACTCGACGGCCCGGCCCCGGCCGGAACGCTGGCACGCGCCGCCGTCACCGCGAGCGACGACGAGCATCTGCTCGGTACCTGGCTGCGGGAGGCGGCATGATCAAGTTCTGGGGCAGTAAAACCGTTACCGAACCGAAACCGGAGCCCGAGCCCGCACCGCCACCCCCGCCACCGCCTCCGCCACCCCCTGCTTCACCGGCCGATGAGGCAAAACCGGCCGGCTGGCTTGGCCGGCTGCGTCAGGGCTTGGCAAAATCCTCGAACAAGCTGACTGACGGCATTACCGGCATTTTCACCAAGCGCAAGCTTGACCACGCCACGCTGGAAGAGCTGGAAGAGCTGCTGATCACCGCCGATCTGGGGCCGACCACGGCGGCGCGCCTGACCGCAAGGCTGGCCGAGAATCGTTTCGGTAAGGAAATATCGGGCGATGAGGTTCGGCGGATTCTGGCCGAGGATATCGCCCGCCTGTTGCAGCCGGTCGCGGTTCCGCTGGAGCCCGACTCGACGCTGAAGCCGCACGTGATTCTGATGGTCGGGGTCAACGGCACCGGCAAGACCACCACCATCGGCAAGCTGTCGAAGCAGTGGCGCGAGCAGGGCCGCACCGTGATGCTGGCCGCCGGCGATACCTTCCGCGCCGCTGCGGTCAGCCAGTTGAAAATTTGGGGCGAGCGTACCGGCTGTCCGGTCGTCGCTAAGGAAACCGGGGCCGATGCCGCCGGGTTGGCCTTCGATGCGCTGGAACGCGCCCGGGCGGAGCGCTGCGACCTGCTCCTGATCGATACCGCCGGCCGGCTCCATAACAAGACCGATCTGATGGCCGAGTTGCAAAAGGTCGTGCGCGTGCTGCGCAAAATCGACCCGGAGGCCCCGCACTCGGTCCTGTTGACCCTGGACGCCACCACCGGCCAGAACGCGCACGCACAGGTCGAAGTGTTCCGTGACATGGTCGGGGTGACCGGACTGATTCTCACCAAACTGGACGGCTCGGCCCGCGGCGGCGTCCTGGTGGCGCTGGCCGAAGCCTTCGAACTGCCGGTCCATGCAATCGGGGTGGGAGAGGGCGCCGACGATCTGCGGCCGTTCGAGCCCGGTGCGTTTGCCCGCTCGCTCATGGGGCTGAGATGAAATGTAGTGTGTGGATAGAAACCGGATACTTGATTTTGTAACGAGGCTCGGCTAACCAGTAGGGTGCGTCTCTCGAAACCGCTTTATGCCCCGCAAATCCGGGCACGGACCGCCGCCGATGTTCGATGTCTTTGCTACCATTCTCTCCGCCGGCGTCGTGATTTCGGTGGTAACCCTCGTCGTCCACGAGCCGCTTTTGCTGGCCGCCGGCATTTCAACCCTGCTCGGGTTGATGTTCGTGCTGCTGCCGATGTTCGTGACGATGGTACCCATGCTCGGGTATCTCTTAATTTTTGTCGGATTGGTCAGTCTCGGCTATGGCGTGTTGAGCACGCGCTCCTGGCTTAACGAGTTGCATACGCGCCGTGCGGCGGCGCTGGCGCGCAAGCGCAGCCTTTATGGTACCCCCGCCAATGCCAAGGTCGACTCGACGATCCGGCAGTTCGAGCGCGTGACCGGCACTCTGCCGCCCGGCATGCCGAAACCGGCAAAAAACAAGTCGAAAGATAAAGAGGTCGAGAAGGTCGAGACCGACCGCGAGGATGATTTTCGCCCGGTTCCGCGCCAATCCACGTCGGTCACCCGCGATCCCGATGGACCGCTCGCGCTGGCCCGCCTCAGTCGCGGCTTGAACCGCACGACGAACCGGAGTACCGCCGCGGCTTCGGCTTCCGCCCCGTTTACGGAATCGCTGGCAAACGAAGGCGGAGATGACGATCGCTCGGCCGAAGCGGCAGCGCTGCCGCCGCTGCCCCCGCTGCCCGCTTCGCTCCCGCCCGTGTCCGCCCCCCCGCCCGTGCCGGGAAAAGTGCTGAGCCGTGGCGCGGAACGCATCCGTCAGGTCAAGGCGCAATCCCGCCAATCCGCCCCGGCGGCGCGGCGCACGGCGGCACCGGTTTCGGCCTCGGCCTCGGCAACTCCGCCCGCCACGTCCACTGCTGCGGTCGTTGAGCCGGTTCGTGCACCGGAGCCGGTTGCCCCGCCGCCCGCCGCCCGCGATCCGCGCAAGACACAGCGCATGCGCGATCTGCTTGAACTGGGCTTGCTTGATGTCGAACCGGAAGCCGGGGACTTTGCGGCGACAGCTAAGGCCCCGGCCGAACGCCCGGCAAAGCCCGAACGCTCGGCCATGCCCTTTGTTGCCCGCTTGGCGCGGCGCGGCTGATTTCCGGCGTCCGACCCCCCGGATTTCTTGCACGGCGATAAACTACGTGCTGTCGTCGTTAAATATCCTTTTTTACAATATTGATTGCCGACCTTGGTGCACTGCACTATAGTCTGTAGTAAGCTTTGCAGCCCGCTTCTGAAAGGATACCGGCAGCTCATGATCGGCGAGACCAGCCCCCTAACCCGAGACCCCGCATCCGTTCTTCAACGCGCAGCGGCTGTTGCCGCCCGAGTCGACGGCCTGGAGGGCGCGGCGCTGCTGGATCGGGTCATCAACACCGAATTTCCCGGCCGTATCGCCCTGGTCTCCTCATTCGGGACCGAGTCTGCGGTGTTGTTGGCGCTTGCCGCCGAGGTCGCGCCCTCGGTTCCCGTGTTGTTTGTCGATACCGGCCGCCTGTTCGGGGAAACCCGCCGCTACCGTGATCAAATGGCCGCGCGGCTCGGTTTGTCCGAGGTTCGCACCATTACCCCGGATGCCGCGGCGGTGGCCGCGCTTGATCGCGACATGATGCTGTTCCAGTCCGACCCGGATGCCTGCTGCCATCTGCGCAAGGTTGACCCGTTCGAGCGGGCGCTGGCCGCGTTCGACGCCTGGATCAGCGGGCGCAAGCGCTTCCATGGCGCGACCCGGCTTGAACTGCCGGTGGTTGAGGCCGACCGCGGCTGGATCAAAATCAATCCTCTGGCCGAATGGTCACGCGAACGCATTCAAGAGGAATTCGACCGCCGCGCGCTCCCGTCCCATCCGTTGGAAGCCGAGGGCTTTCTTTCAATCGGGTGCATGCCGTGCTCGGCCCGGGTGGCGCCCGGCGCCGATATCCGCTCCGGACGTTGGGCGGGCAAGGACAAGACCGAATGCGGCATCCATCGCCCCGCTAATGCGGACCCGGCCAATTCGGTAAGCTCGGCCATGACTTCGGCGGCCTGACCGGCGGCCTTGTTAGCTTTCTTGAGGAATGCGGTTCGATGGATCAACTTTCGGCACTTGAAGACCAAAGCATCTATATTTTCCGCGAAGCCTTTAACCGGATCGACAAGCTGGCCATGCTGTGGTCGATCGGCAAGGATAGCAACGTCATGCTCTGGCTGGCTCGAAAAGCTTTTTTCGGGCACGTGCCGTTTCCGGTCGTTCATGTCGACACCCACTATAAGATTCCCGAGATGATCGAGTTCCGCGACCGGATGGCGCGCGAATGGAAACTCGATATGGTGCTGGGCGAAAACCGGGCCGCGCTGGATGACGGCATGGGGCCGCAACGCGGTCGAATTACCTGCTGCTCCGCCCTTAAAACCGACGGGTTAAAGGCGGTGATTGCCGAGCAGGGCTATACCGCCGTGATCGCCGGCATTCGCCGCGATGAAGACGGCACCCGCGCCAAAGAGCGGGTGTTCAGCCCACGCGGCCAGAATGCCGAATGGGATTTCCGCGACCAGCCGCCCGAATTCTGGGACCAGTATAAAACCACTTTTCCGCCCGGCACGCATTTGCGCATTCATCCGATCCTGCACTGGACCGAGTTGGATGTGTGGAAGTATGTTAAGCGCGAGAATATCCCGCTGGTTAATCTGTATTTCTCCAAGAACGGCAAGCGCTACCGCTCGCTCGGCTGCGCGCCCTGCACGACGCCGATCGAAAGTGACGCCCGCACGGTGGACGAAATTATCCATGAACTTGAGCACACCCGCACCTCGGAACGGTCCGGCCGCGCTCAGGACAAGGTCTCGGAAGATGCGTTCGAGCGTCTGCGCGCCGGCGGGTATATGTAAAAAAAGGTTTATAGTGCAATGAACGCGATTACTTCCGTGCGTGTTTCCCAGCGCCCCTTGCCGATCGTCATTGTCGGCCATGTCGATCACGGTAAGTCGACCCTGGTCGGGCGCTTACTCAACGACACCGGCTCTCTGCCCGAAGGCAAAGTCGAGGCGGTGCGTGAAATGAGCCGCCGCCGCGGCATGCCGTTCGAATGGTCGTTCGTAATGGACGCGCTTCAGGCCGAGCGCGATCAGGGCATCACCATCGACACCACTCAGGTTCGGTTCGAGACCGCGACCCGGCCCTATGTGATTATCGACGCACCCGGCCATAAGGAATTTCTGAAGAACATGGTCACCGGGGCGGCCAGCGCCGACGGTGCCTTGCTGGTGATCGACGTGACCGAAGGCGCGTTGGAGCAATCGCGCCGCCATGCCTATCTGTTGCATCTGCTGGGCGTGCGTCAGGTCGCGGTGATCATCAACAAGATGGATATGTGCGACTTTTCCGAGGCGCGCTACCACGAGGTTTCCGCCGGCATCGTCGGCTATCTGACCGAAATCGGGGTAACGCCTTCGGTGGTGGTGCCGATCTCGGCCCGTCACGGCAACAATATCGTCGAGCGCTGCCGGCATATGAGCTGGTACACCGGCCCGACCGTGACCGACGCGCTGGACGGCTTCAATCAGCCGCGCTCGCTGCTGGATCTGCCGTTACGCCTGCCGGTGCAGGATGTCTACAAACTCGACGAGCGCCGCATCATCGCCGGCCGGGTCGAAAGCGGGCAATTGGCGGTCGGCGACATGCTGACCTTCCACCCCGGCGGCCGCACCGCCAAAGTTGCCACCATCGAAAGCTGGAACGAGTCGCAAGTCCGCACCGCCGTGGTGGCCGGGCAATCGGTCGGCATCACGCTTGACCAGCCGATTTTCATCGAGCGCGGCCACATGGCTTCACACCGGACCGCGCGCCCGGTTGAGACTCACACGCTCCGGGTTCACTTGTTCTGGCTGGGCAGTGATCCGCTGGTGCTCGGCAAGCCCTATGTTCTGAAGCTCGCGACCGCCGAACACGAAGTCACGGTCCAGTCGATCGAGCGGGTGATCGATGTCGAAGACCTGACCGGTCGCGGCGGCGACCGCGTCGAGCGCAACGGTGTCGGCGAGGTCATTCTGCACAGCCGCTCGGCCATGGTGGTCGATGATTTCTCGGAAATGCCGCGTACCGGGCGTGCGGTGATTGTCGATGGCTATGATGTGGTCGGCGGCTGCATTATCCAGCAACCGGGTGCCGACGAGATGCCGGCGCGCAATCTGGTGGCGACCTCTCACAGCGTGACGCTTGATGAACGCACCTGGAGCAACGGCCATCTCGGCGGTATTTTGTGGTTTACCGGCCTGTCGGGCTCCGGCAAATCAACCATCGCCATGATGCTGGAACGCGAGTTGTTCCGCAAAGGCATCCAGGTTTATGCGCTTGACGGCGATGCGCTCCGTCAGGGCTTGAATGCCGATCTCGGTTTTTCACCCGACGATCGTTCGGAGAATATCCGCCGGGTCGCCAGGGTCGCCCGCCTGTTTGCCGAAGCCGGCATGATCGTGGTGGCCGCCCTGATTTCACCGACCAGAGCCGATCGCGCCATCGCGCGCGCCATCGGCGGCCCGCATTTTCACGAAATCCATATCGATGCGTCGTTGGAAGTCTGCGAAGGGCGAGACGCCAAGGGTCTCTATCAAAAGGCGCGGGCAGGCCTGATTCCCGAATTCACCGGCATCTCCGCCGCGTACGAGCCGCCGCTGACGCCTGAACTGGTGCTCTCCACCGGAAACCAGCCGGCTGAAGCCTGCTTGGCCGATCTGGCGCGCTATGTCGATCAAAACCTCGTTCGCCCGGCCCGTCAGGGTACCGTTAAGAAGACGGGGTGATCCGCTTCAGGAAGGCGCCCCGGGTCGGGGCGCTTCCGGGAACAAGGCGCGCAAGCCGTCCCAGGTTGCCGGGCAGTTCCCGCGTTCGGTAATCAGACCGGTGATCAGGCGGGCCGGTGTGACGTCGAAACCGTAATTGGCGACCGGGCTGCCGCTCGGGGTGACCGTGACCGTGGCCAGCGCGCCCGCAGCGGTACGGCCGGTGATTTCGGACAGTTCGGTGCCCTCACGTTCTTCGATCGGGATGTCGCGAACGCCGTCGCTCAGCAGCCAGTCGATCGACGGAGACGGCGCGCCGACGTAAAACGGTACATTATTATCAAACGCGGCCAGCGCTTTAAGATAAGTCCCGATCTTATTGCAAACATCGCCGGTGGCGGTGGTGCGATCGGTGCCGACGATGCACAGATCAACCTTACCATGCTGCATCAGATGGCCGCCGACATTGTCGGCGATCACGGTATGGGGAATGCCGTGATGATTGAGTTCCCACGCGGTCAGGCTGGCGCCCTGGTTGCGCGGACGGGTTTCATCGACCCAGACATGCACCGGAATGCCGCGCTCCCGAGCCATATACACCGGCGCCAAGGCGGTACCCCAATCGACGGTTGCCAGCCAGCCGGCATTGCAATGGGTCAGAATATTGACCGGCCGACCGGGGGCACGGCCTTCGGCGATTTTCTGGATAAGCGCGACGCCGTGCTCACCGATTGCGCGGCACATGGCGACATCCTCGTCGGCAATGGCCTCGGCTTCGGCATAGGCGGCAACCACGCGCTCGACCGGCGGGTGCATGTGCAGACGAGCCTCCATCCGGTCCAGCGCCCAGCGCAGGTTCACCGCGGTCGGTCGGGTCGCCAGCAGCACGCGACACGCTTCAACCAAGCCCTCGTCGCTATCGTCGGCGCGCATGGCCAGCGCAATGCCATAAGCGGCGGCGGCTCCGATCAGGGGCGCACCACGCACCACCATGGTTCGAATCGCCGCGGCCGCATCGGCCAACGAGGTCAAGCGGGCGACGACAAAGGCATGAGGCAGCCGAGTTTGATCGATGACCTCGATCGACCAGCCGTCCTTGGCCAGCCAGACCGTCCGATATGCAACGCCATCGACCTTCATCTTCCGGTTCTCCCCGCTCGGTGACGGCGCGTCATACCACTGTCACGTTTGCTTCGCACGAATTATTGCACTGCACCTTGTCATGCCGATCGCATGCTCGGCTGCTCCGATGCTCTGTTCCCCGGCGCTCTACGGTGATAGGGTGGCATGGTCTCGGTCAAACAAAAGGGGTGAAGTCCAATGGCGCAGAATTCCTCGGCCCCCGGGCCGGTGACGGTCGAACAATTTCTCGATAAATACGGCCATTCAGCCCTTACCCTTCCCGACTCGGAATCGGTGGTAGCCGCCTCGGGCCGGTTTTCGGAATCGGTGGGCGGAAAGAAATACTCGATCGCCGTCGTGCTGGATGGCAACAACAAGGTGGTCGGCGTGCTGTCGCTTGGCGACATTGTCTTTGCGGTTCAACGGCACCGGGAAAAGATTTTCACCCTGAAAGTGGGCGATGTCATGTCGACCAAGGTTCATGCCGCCCGCCTTGGCGACGATATTCAAAACCTGCTTAAGCATATGGCGGAAATGAATATTCGCCATATGCCGGTGGTCGAAGACGGTGAGTTGAAAGGACTGGTCACCCGCAAGGACGTACTTGAAGGACTGGTCGATGCGGCGGCGCTGGAGCTGCACTCGCTACAGTTCGTCTTCCAATCGGGTGCGCGTTACTGATTACGGTCCTTCGAACGCGCGGTCGTGCCGAAGGGCCGGCACCATGCCGCGGCATTCCTCTACCTTGGCCATGTCGATTCGGGCGGTAATCACGCCCGGATCCTCACCGGCTTCGGCCAGAATTTCGCCCCATGGACTGATGATCAAGGAATGGCCGAAGGTTTGCCGGCCTTCATCGTGCGTACCGCACTGAGCGGGCGCAATGACGAAGCAGCCGGTTTCGATCGCCCGAGCCCGCAGCAGCACATGCCAATGAGCCCGCCCGGTCGGTACGGTAAAAGCGGCGGGAACCGTCAGAATGCCCGCCCCCGCCCGAGCCAACGCCCGGAACAGATAGGCAAAGCGGAGATCATAGCAAATGGTCATGCCGATGCAGCCGAAGGGCGCGTCGGCCACCACGGCCCGGGCTCCGGGGCGAAACGTCGCCGATTCGCGATAACTTTCTCCGCCGGGCAGATCGACATCGAACATATGGATTTTATCATAGCGGGCAACCACGCCGCCCGCCGCATCAAGCAGAAACGACCGGTTGGCCACCCGGCCGTCGTCCAGCGCAATGCCGAGCGAACCGACCAGCAGCCACGCTCCGGTCTCTTGCGCCAAGTCGCGGAACGCCGCCAGAGCCGGATGATCGGATTCCGGACGGACCCGGGCCAGCACCTTGTCCCGCCCCTGCACGATCAGGGCGACATTCTCCGGCAAGGCGATAAAGTCGGCCCCGGCATCGCGCGCCCGCCGCACCAACTCCGAAGCAATCACCACGTTAGGGCCGATCTCCGGCCCGGCACACACCTGGATGCAAGCGGCGGTAAAGGCCGGGGCGATCGCCATCACGCAAGCCCGAGCAAGGCGTCAAGCTTGCCGTCCCGGTCAAGCGCGTGCAAGTCGTCACAGCCGCCGACATGATTTCCGTCGATAAAAATCTGCGGCACCGAGGTTCGGCCACCGGCCCGCTCGATCATTTCCGGCTTACGCCCCGGCTCGGCAATAACATCGATATCCGTGTAAGCAACGCCCTTGAGGCCGAGCAGCTTCTTGGCGCGAGCGCAGTAGCCGCAAAACGGGCTGGAATAGATCAGAACCTCAGCCATCTCTCGCCCCATCATTTCGTTCGGTTGCAGGCGCTTGTTTATAACGACTTCGTAACCCGCGCCAGAGTCAAAACATCAACCCGGGCCGCACCGGCCTGCATCAGCACGTCGGCACATTCGGCAAGAGTGGCCCCGGTGGTCAGCACATCATCGATCAAGACAATGTTGGCCTCTCGAACTCGCGCCGCTCGGGACGGCCGTACCCGAAAGGCGCCGGCAACATTGCGGTGGCGATCCTTCCGGTTCAAACCGCCTTGCACCGGGGTCGGACGGTGACGCTCCAGCAGATCGGGCAGATGGAGCAGACCGGTCAGCCGGCAAACCGACGCGGCAAGCAAAGCCGATTGATTATAGCGGCGCCACAGCAGGCGCCAGCGATGGAGCGGCACCGGTGTCACCAGAGTTGCATCGGCCAACAAGTCGGCGCCGGCGCGCACCAGCCAACTGCCATAAACTGCGGCGGCATAAGTTTGGTCGGCGTATTTCAGGCCCAACACCAGGGGCCGGCTGGCATCATTATAGACCATGACCGCGCGCGCCCGCCCGAACGACGGCCGTTCGGTCATACAGTCGCCGCAGAGTGCATCGCCGCCGATATCCAGTTCAAAGGGCAGGCCGCAACAAAGACACAGCGGCGGACCGATGAAAGACAAAGCACACCAGCACGGCACACACAAACCGCCCCGGGTTTCAACCTGGCTGTTACAAGCCGGGCAACGTTGCGGCAGAACCACGTCCAGAATACGGCCCGCAAGACGCAGAGCGGTCCGGGCGGACGTGGTGAACATAACGCGTTCCTTGCCCGGGCGCCTGCGAATAGACTTCCGACGATCAGGCGGCCTTCTTGAGCTGCCCGGCTTCCGTAAAGACTTTCATCATATTTTCAATAAATCCCGCCAAGGCTTCGCTATTGCGCGCGGTAATCAGATTGCCGTCGACCACGACCGGCTCATCAATCCATTGTCCGCCGGCGGCGAGAATTGCTTCGGAGACTTCAAGCGGCGCGGCCAGCGAACGGCCCTTGAGAGACCGGGCAAAAGGCAACAATCCGATGCCCTGATCGATGGCGGCAATCGGCTTGCCGGCGTCAAGGAAATGTCCGACAATGCGCTTGGTATGAGGATTGCGCACAAGTTTGGTAATGCTGCGCTCGCCACCCGGCAGCATCAGCATGTCGAAATCGGCGCCGAGAGCTTCACTGATTTGAAGATCTATCGGAAAGAAATGGCCCCAACCTTTACCGTGCCAGCCATTGGCCAGGCCCTGGTCCGGAGAAAGTGTCTTTAGCGTCGCGCCTGCTTTAAGCAGAACCCGTTGGGGTTCGGTCAATTCTGTTTCTTCAAACCCGGATGCCAACATGATAGCAACGGAGCATCCCATCAACACTTTGTCCATTCGTATCTATTCCTTTCCTGTACTTGTTCCGGGATACGTAGCACCAAAAGAGCACCAAAAGGCGAACGGGCACCCTGCCGCCTTTCGCTACGGATCTGTTACGAAAGTGGCGCTTCAGAGGCGAACTGTCAACCCCGCATCCTGCGATGCAGCATAAATGTCCCAGGGTAAGTAATTATCCGAGTAGTGTTTCGGTACTGTTTCGGCGCTCGAACAAGCTTTATCCGAACAAAGACACTTAGACTGCGAACGAGGAGCCGCAGCCGCATGAAGCGGTCGCATTTGGATTACGAACCTGAAACGAGGCGCCGATTAAATCCTCGACATAATCCAAGGTCGCCCCGGCCAATAAATCAAGAGAGCAGTCGTCAACAACCACGCGAACGCCGTCACGCTCGAACACGGCATCATCCTCGTTTCGATTGTCGTCGAAGGTAAAGCCATACTGAAAGCCCGAGCAGCCCCCGCCCGAAACCGACAGGCGCAGCATCAAACCGGCACGCGCCTCGGCCGACAGAATCCGACCGATCCGCTGAACGGCATTGTCGGTCAGACTCAAGCTTCGTGCCGGGTCACTCATGCGCCGCTTCCTTTGGTCGGTGATGCTCAATCGATGATCAAGATGTAGGGCGAAAACAGGCTCAGGTCAAATGTCCGGCACCGTCGGCTGTTTGTGGCCAATTCGTCACGCCGTGTTCCGGTTGCCTGCGCTACACCCTTGTGGCGGCTTGACAGGGGGCGCATCCGCAAAGACTCTGGCTTCGAAAGCAAGTCATGCCGGACGCCGGGATTGTCGCGGCCATCCAATATTCATGGCCGATCAACATAAGGATGCTCCCATGTTTTTTCCTGAGTTCAGAACGTTGGCGCTATCCACCGTCGCTTGTGCCCTTGGCGGGATTTCGTTTCTGGTTACAGCGGCCCCGGCTTATGCGGATTCGGTTCCGGTCGATTATTCCTACACCTCGACGGGTGGCTTTCGCCGGATCACCGGCACCTATACCAACGGTTCGATCGACATCACGATCACCGGCTCAAGTACTGGCCCGGAGCAGATCACCGGTACGGTCACCGGCAGTACTCTGGCGGTCAGCAGCAGCAGCGGTATCCGCACGACCGGCACAATTTCCGGTTCTTTCAGCAGCGGCACTATTAAAATAACGACGACTGAATCCAAGAGCGGCACGGCTTCATCATTTGCGATTCCTACGGACTCAACGCTCACATATCAGAATGTGTCCTCGAATATCGTGACGATCACGGGGACAACGATACAAAGCGGCAAGACATCCGCTGTCTCTTGCACATACAATAAAAGCACCAAATCCACGACCGGCACCGGCAATTGCGAGGTCGGTCCCTTTTTGTTTTTAGACCTTTATGTCAATGCGCAGACTAAGCAAGCGCAGGCGCAGACGACCGTAACCTCGCAGGCCAGCCGGACCGAGACCCAGATGGTGGTCGGCATGATCGAGCGCCGCATCTCGGCCAGCCTTGCCCCGGCTTTCGCCGCGGCGTTCCGCCCCACCGGCACGGATGACAAGAAGAAACAAAAGTTGAGCGACGCTTCCGATGTACGGAGCATGCCTATCGGCTTGACGCACACACCCACTAGATATAGTATTTTCCAGAAA
>JBAWVF010000002.1:0-68675 GCA_037147415.1 Rhodospirillaceae bacterium
GGGGAAAATGACCTAATTTTCCCCCCCACCTTTCCCCCTTTTTTTCAAATTTTTCCCAAAACCCCCCCCCCCCCCCCCGAGTAGCCGAATATAATTGCTTACGTGTTTACTTGAAATAGCGTGAAACCTTAAACCTGTAGCAATAGCGCTCCGATACATTAATAACCAAATTTACAACAGTGGTATTATATTGTGTGATACTTATGCCGTAACAGTGTACTATTTATATAACTCGGGATAGACTGGTTTATATCAGAAGTATGCAGCATGTCTTGTAAGGAAAGCCTCCATTAATACATGAGCCATATCCCAACGTATATTGCCTTATTTATAAACGAACGACTGCAAAAGCGACAATAGGGTCACCGTCCCGTTCGCCAGCCCTTTTATTAGCACTAGTACACAATTGACTGACAATTTATATAAAATTAACCATCAGCATCTGAAAATTGCACAAACATGGTTAACGTCTCTCATACCGGAACCGGCCCGTGTTGGCGCCATCAAATAGGGTTAAACTTTGAAACATAATGACGATAGAGGGTATTTTGAGCGCGAATCGACAGTTCATTAAAACGCTATCGTACAGCGCTTGCTTCACGAAAAGTTTCCGATATACCTTTCCCTGGGTTAAGTCGGGCCGGGCGCCGTGATGGGCGGTACGGCTTGTGCTTTGTCCGGAAATACGGCAGAGCTTGTGCAGCACGGGCGCCTTGCGCCGCATTCATGTTCAGGGCTAGAGGTGCATGGCAACATTTCCGATCGGGGCGGGACAGGGCGTGATAGCATGTCCGGCCAAGGCAACCGCCGCCGGCATGGCGAATGGCGGCGCAATTCCGCCGCATGTCATGGCCGGGGCCGGCAAATCGATGGTGGCTAAGGGCGTGATGGCGGGCGGAGTCGGGTGCAAGGGGCTCAGTCTCGGACTCGGCATCGGGCTCGGTTTGTGGGGACCGGCGATTTTGGCCGGGCTGGGGGCCGCGGCCGCTTATACACTGTGGCGCAGCCGTTCGGCCGTCGAGGCGCTAAGCGAAGACCAGGTTGAAATCGGCGAAGCGCTATCAAGCCGCTGACCGCACGATGCATGCAGGGGGGGAGTATCCGATGACCGAGGACAGTGTTGAAAGCGAAGGCGGGCTACGGCCTTTGGTAATGGCGGCGCTCAGCTATTTGGGTATTCTGTGCTTCGTTCCTTTGCTGCTGTGTCGTAATGACGAGTTCGTGCAATTTCATGCGCGCCAAGGACTGGTCTTGTGGATGTGGGGCGTGGCTGCAATTTTTGCCCTGAGCCTGCCCGGCATCGGCAAGTGGTTTTTCAGCTCTTCCGGAATGATCATCATGGCGTTTTCGGCGCTGGGTCTGATCTCGGTCGTGCTGCGCCGGGCGTGGCGGTTGCCGATCATCGGCGTGATGGCGGATCGCCTGTGATAACCCGGCCGGGAGTGTGAATGGTGGCGGAAAGCCGGTGGAACGCGCTGTATTTGATTGCGGCTATCGCCATGGTCATCATGACCCTGGCGACCGCGATACAACCGCTGTTTCTGCGCAACGTGCTGGGGATCGCGTTTGATCGGGCGGGGGCGGTAAATGCCAACGTCCAGGTTGTAACGGAGATATTAGCCCTCACGGTGATCGGCTATCTGGGTTTTCTCTCCGACCGCTTCGGCCGGGTGCCGATCATGGTGATCGGCTTTCTGGTTGCCACCGTGGGTGGACTGCTGGCGCCGTTCAGTTTACAAATCGGAACCGCGCTCGGCCTCGGCGGTATCGGATTTTACTATATCGCCCGTGTCATCATGTCGATGGGAACCAGTGCGGTATGGCCCCAACTCGCGACCCTGGCCGGCGATTTCACCGGTTATGAGGATCGGGCGCGCCGCATGTCGAATGCCGCCTTCATGATGGCGTTCGGCAGCACCCTGGTCTTTGCGGTACTGATGCAGATTCCCAAGCATACCGGCATCATTCCGATGATGCTGTTCAATGCTTTGATCGGGATTGCCGGGGCGGCTCTGGCCTGGAGCCTGCTGCTTGATGTCGCCCCGAAGCAAAGCGACCATACCGTTCCCTGGCGCCGGATCCGTGACTTGCTGGCCCGCGAACCGAAGCTGCGCATTGCTTTTGTCGCCGGCCTGTTTTCACGAACCGACATTATTCTGGTCGGCCTGTTCTATATGCTTTGGACGATTTATTTTGCCGATCTGGTCGGGAAAACCCAGGTCGAGGCCGCCTCTCATGCCGGCAAGATGATCGGTTTAGTCGGCCTGACCGTAATGAGCACAATTCTGCTCTGGGGCAAGATTGTCCATAAATATGGTCGGGTCAATGCAATCATGGCCGGAATGGGGATCTCCGGCACCGGTTTCGTGTTAATGGGCTTTGCCGTCAACCCGTTCGATTGGTATGCTTATATCCCGATGACTTTGATTGCGTTAGGTCAGGCCGGAGCGTTGCTTGCTCCCGAGATTCTAGCCTTTGATCTGACCCCCGAAGACATGCGCGGCTCGATGATGGGGGCGCTCAACATTGTCGGCGGCATCGGTCTGGTGGTGGTGTTGCAGGTTGGCGGCTATCTGTTTGACGCGGTCGGGCCTTATGCGCCCTTCATGTTCACCGGTGTCGGCAATCTGATGGTTTTGATTTATACACTGGCGGTAACGCGCTTTAATGCGAACGCAGGCGCGCCGGCGGAGGGTCTCTGAAATGGGATTTTGCCGGACCGCCTGTTCATCACTGGAGTCGTGCGGAGCGTCATCGTGCGATGCGGCGGGTAACAAAAGCAATCGGCGTCGGCCCGGTGGTATCGGCGGGTGGCGAGGAGAGAGAATGATGCCTAGTATTATGTTCGGTTTACTTGCTGTCGCTCTGGGGTTGTGGGGCTTGAGCGCTTGGTGGTGGTCGGTGGTTGAGTTGTTGCGCGGGGTGCTGCCGCTGGTTTTGGTGTTCGTCGGGGTGCTTGCCCTTGCCGCCGGCGTTTCCGGCCTGCGCAAGGATAGCAAGATGACCGACGAGAGCCTCGCCGGCGAGGAATAGGAACAGGCGTGACCGAAATGACCTCCGAAGACCTTGACCTGGACGGCCCCGCAGTCGAAGAATACCCCGATGATTGTGCGCGGGGGTTGAGAAAATATCTCTTCGTCATGGCGCTGGTCGTCGTCGGGACACTTTCCGGCACGTTTTGGTACCGGATGCAGCCGGCTGTTGCCCTGGCTACTGCCGCTCACCCGACGGCTTATCAACCGATGAATGTGCCGGTGCCGGGAATGCCCGTCGTGGCTCAGCCGATGCAGATGGCCGGGGCGCCGAATCCGATGCAGCCGGTCGCGATGACCGCGGCCATTCCCGGAGCGCTGCCGGATTTTGCCGCAGTGGTTAATACTCTGCGCGGAGCGGTGGTCAGTGTCGGTCGTTCACGTCCCGAAAATCGGTTTGGATTTAATCCGGGGGTGCGAGTCGGGGGCGGTGAGCCTGCGCAACAGCAACAGGTTGCCGCGGGAACCCCGGCTCCGGCGGCGGATGGCGGTGTCCAGTTTGCAACGCCGGTGGCGGGTGCGGTCCTGGAAAGCATCGGAACCGGCTTCATTATCCGTAACGACGGCTACATTCTGACCAATTTTCACGTGGTGCGCGGCAACGAGTCGATGGTCGTTACCGTGTTCGACGATGCTGGCGCCCAACGCTATCCCGCCAACATCGTCAAGCTTGACGCCGCGGTCGACCTGGCGCTGCTTAAAATTGAGCCGCGAGCTCCCCTTATGGTCGCCCCGCTCGGCGACTCGGATCAGGTTTCGGTCGCCGACGAAGTGATTGCCATCGGCAGCCCGTTCGGCCTCGACCTGACGGTCAGCCGCGGCATCATTTCGGCCAAGCGCAAATCTTTGGTAATTGAAGGAACGGTTCATCGCGACTTGTTGCAAACCGACGCCGCGATCAATCAGGGTAATTCCGGCGGGCCGCTGGTTAACCGGGCCGCCGAAGTGGTCGGCATCAACACCGCGATTTACACGCCGACCGGGGCTTTTGCCGGCGTCGGCTTTGCCGTTCCCAGCAATCAGGCCAAACTGTTCCTGGCCGAGGAGTTGGTACTTCAGGCGGCGCAACCGGCGGCTTCCGTGCCGGGCGGGCTTTGGTCGGTCCCGGTGGCACAGACTGCGGCTACGGCCGGGTTGGCCGGTCCGGCAATTTTGGCCGGTGTCGCGGCCCCTCACGCCGACGGTCGGGAAAATATGGATTGCGCGATCTGCCACCAACTCCTTCCGCGCCCGGGCGCCCGGGCCGGGGCGACGCCGATGGTTCGCAGCATCCCCGCCGCCGCACCGCAACCGGGCATGGCGCCGCCGATCATGAAGGGCGCCACGCCGCCGCACCGTGACGGGCGCGAAACCATGAATTGCGCGATGTGTCACCAATTTTTACCGACCGGCGGGGCGCCGGTCGCGCGCAGCTTTCCAGTTGCGGCCGCACCTCCGATCATGAGAGGGGCGCCGGCTCCGCATCGCGATGGTCGCGAGGCGATGAGTTGCACAACCTGTCATCAATATCTACCAGCCGGTGGGGCGACGGCGGCTCCGGTCGCGCAAACGGGTGGTGCCGGCGGCGGGCTGCAATTTGCTCGACCTCCGTCAACCCTCGCGCTCAATGTCGCCGTGCCGCCGCCGGGCTCAGCTCAAATGACGGCGGGAGCGGCCCCGCAGGGTGGCTTTGTTATTCTTGGCGCGACAACCCTGCCGATTACCGCCGCGCTCGCGGCTCAAATCGGACAGACCGAAGGCAAGGGCGTGTTTGTCGCCTCGGTGGTGCCGGGGTCGCCCGCCGCGGTCGCCGGCCTCGAGTCGGGCATGGTGATCGAAAAAATTGACGGCAAACGGTTGCGCTCACCGCGGGAACTTTTCACGGCCCTTGAAGCCGCCAAAACCGGCGACACCTTGCGGTTGTCGGTTACCGGAGACAAGGGGCGGCGGGAACTCCGGCTGATTGCATCGGTGATGCCGGCGTCGACGATGGCTGTCCCCGCTCCGATGCCGGGGGCGCCCGCCGCCAAGGCGGCGACGGTCCCGACCGAGTTCAATTGGCGCGGCATGGAGATTGAAACCTTCGCCGCGGTTGCCGCACCCGGCACCGGTGGCGCCGTCCAACTGAAAGGAGCCGTGATTGCCGAGGTGATCCCCGGCTCGCCGGCCCAAAGAGCCGGCCTACAGGCAAACGATATCATCCTGGAAATCAATAGCCAGCCGACCGGAACAGCCGCCATGATGAATAAGGCCATGCAGGCGGCGACCGGGAAGCGTGAAGTAATGATGAAAATGGCAAGGAGCAACCGAGAGTTTTTTGTCGTTCTGCCATAATCGTGATCGCGGGCCGTGCTTAAACTTCCGGGGGAAATAATGGGTCAGATGAGCGCCGAGACAGAAACGCAGGCTATCGAGTCGCCCGAAGGCGAGCTTGAAGTCGTGTGCGCTAAAGCCACGGTTGCTCGGATGACCGCTCTGCGCGATCGGCGGCAGGACAATCTTTATCCCGAGCAAGCCTGGAATGAGTTGATTAATGCCGCCTCCTGGGCCAAACCGGAGTCGGCGGACAGTCCGGGCGGCTTGCCGCCGGAACCCTCGCTAGAGATTCCACACCTTAAGACGCCAGGCAAGGCACGCCGGATTGCCAGCTTCGATGTCAGCGCGCTGTGCCAACTCCCGACCATTGCGCCGAGAGACGACGCGATGGTGAATGTTGCGATGGCAACGGCAACCCCGGCCGTTCGTCCCCAGCAACCGAAGCCGGCTTTGGTTATTCCGGAAGCTGCGCCGCAATCTGACGAAGACCGGCCCTTGCCGGCTCCACCGCCTCAAAGCGGACTTGAGCCCGAGTCGGGCTCACCGTCTGAAACCGGAAGCGAGCCGGCCGAGCCCTCGGTAATGTTCGATGTGTGGGCGAATGCCGAGGGCGCGTGGCGGACCGATCTCGAGCCGGAGGCCGCCCCGCTTCCCGAGCCTGAAGCCGCACCGCAGGCACTGCCGGAACCTTTGCCGTCGCCTGCCGAGTTGACCACGCTAACGCAACCGGTTGCCGACGCTGTGGAGCCGGAGTCGGAACCGGTACAATCGGCGCAGAGCACCGAGCCGGTAGCTGAACCAACATTTGAACCGATTATCGAACCGGCGCCTTCCGTAGCGCCTGAGACACCAAAGCCTGAGACACCAAAGCCTGAGACGCCCAAGCCTGCGGCTTCGGCCCCGCCACCAACCACGCCACAACGCCCGAGCCACCCGCGGCCGGCGGGGATACGACAAGTCCGCACGCTGCTGTTTCATGGCGGGCCGCTGTCATCTCCCTATCCAATTTCAGTAACCATCATCATTGAGCCCCTTACGCATCCGGTCGGATCGCCCCCGCCTCCGGCGCCGGTCGCACCGGAGGTTCCGGTCTCCCCGCCCCCGTCTTCGCAGCCTTTAGCTGAAGCGCCGGCTCAGCCGACAATGCCCCGGGTTGAACCGGCGCGGACGCGCCCGGTAACGCCCGCGGAGTCGCCGGGCGGTTTATTCGCCCTGGCCGGTTGGATCGGGGGAGCGTTGGGGCTTGGCGGAGGGGCAGCAAAGCCAACGCCGACGACGCGACAAAAAAAACCGGCCGCGGGACCAAGTGATAGCGGTAGAGTTTCTCCCCACAGTGTACAAGGGAAATCCCACAGATGACGGGGTGATTCGGTTTAGTTCACGTTTTTCGATATGCGGGGCACGATTTCGGTATCCACGGGTTCCGCCTATGATCAAACTGGAGGAATAGTGAATGAGTGATGATAAAAATCAGCAACAAGGGACCGACAATCAAGTGATCGTCGGCATTGATCTCGGAACTTCACGGACCGCTGTCATGTCTAATCGCGGCGTCCGGCGCCTCTTCCAGTCGGTTGTCGGCTATCCGAAAGACGTCATCGGTGTTCGTTTGTTGGGAGCCCCGTTCATTGTCGGTGAACCGGCGTATGAAAAGCGCTCGTTCCTTGAACTGCGCCATCCGCTCCAAGACGGCGTGATTAAGGAGGCGAATGCGAAAGACTTGGTGGCCGCCCGCGAATTGCTCAAGCATGCTGTGAACTTGGTTGATGCCGGGCCGAATGATGAAGTCCGCGCGATTATCAGTGTTCCGGCACGTGCTTCGGCCGGTGACAAGTCGGTCGTGCTACAGATTGCCGAAGAAATCGTCAATGTCGCGGTCGTAGTCTCTCAGCCTTTCCTGGTCGCTTATCACTATGGCAAGCTTTACAATGCCTTGGTCATTGATATCGGTGCCGGTACAATCGATATCTGCGCGCTGAAGGGCATGATGCCGCCGCCAGAAGATCAGGTCACACTGAAGAAGGCCGGTAACTATATTGATCAGCGCCTGATGGAAGGTATTCTTGATCGTTATCCGGATGTTCAGATCAACCTGAATATTGCTCGGGGCATCAAGGAAGCTCACGCGTTCGTCGGCAAGCCGGCAAGCCCGGTCCAGGTCGAGTTGCGTTCTAATGGTCTGCCTGTATTGTGCGACATTACAGAAGAAATGCGCAATGCTTGTGAGTCGGTGATTCCGGACGTGATCGAAAGCGTTGAGTTCTTGCTGAAGCGATTCCCACCGGATGATCTGCCGAAGGTACTTCAGAATGTTATCGTCGCCGGCGGTGGTTGCCGTATGGCGGGCATCTCTGATTTGATTGCAACTAAGTTGCGTGCCTATGGTGATGTTAAGGTTGCACTGGCGCGGGATCCTGAATTCGATGCCGCTTCGGGTGCCTTACTGATGGGCCAAGAACTGCCGCCCAAATTCTGGGATCAGATCGGTGAAATGATCGGAGAAGGCTGATACCGGTAAAGTTCGAAGTTACCGGAGTTCATGCGAAAGACAGGAGGGGGGCTTGCCCCCTTCCTGTTCAACGTAATGGCAAAGTCGGGTCATAAGAATCGGAGGGGTTGGTGTCGATACGGCGCGTCCTGGTAATCATAGGCTCGATGCTGGCGCTGCTGTTCGTGTCGCAGAACCTTGATATGGTTGAAATCTCGCTGGTTATCGGGCGTCCGGTCGAGGCACCGCTGGCAGCTGTGATCGGGATTGCCTTTTTAGCCGGTTTCCTCGCCGGCATCGGGGTGATCCTGGAACGACAATTTCGGCGCAAGAGAAATGCCGTGACAGACGAAGAAGAGCACGGCTTGATCGAGTAACGCCGGAGTTTTATTTCTGCCTGTGCGGCTGGTAATAACGGGTCGGGTTGATGAGATACAAAAATTGCGTCAGATGCTCAAAATACATCGGCTGGGGCGGGTTGGTCGTCAACTTTGTTTTGATGTTGATGAACTTGTTCATCGGTCTGGTGGCCGGCTCTCAGGCGCTGGTTGTCGGCTCGATGTACTCGCTAAAGGACATGGCAACGTCTATCTTTGTCATTGTCGGCGTAACGGTCGGTCGCAAACCGCTCGACCGCGAACACCCCTATGGACATGGCAAGATCGAATTCCTGATGTCGCTTGTTTTCGGCATCGTTTTATTATTTCTGGCCGTTTTCTTACTGTATCACGCAATTGATACATTACTGCATGCCGAACGCAACGTGGCGCCACGCTTAATTGCGGTCTGGGCGGCGTTTGTCTCTGTTTTGGCCTATGCCTATACCTTTTATTATGCAAGCTGCGTCGCGATCGAAAGCAACAGCCCCATTGTCCGAATGATGGCGCGCCACCACCATTCAGACGCAGTGGCGGCCGGAATAGCCGGACTCGGTATTATTTGCGCCCATTTATTCGATTTGCCTTGGGTTGATACTATCGTCGCATTTTTTGAGGCGCTGGACTTGACTTTGCTTGGCGTTAAAGTGTTTTGGGATTCATGTAAGGGTTTACTCGATCGTAGTCTCGACCCTGGAATTCGCACCACGATTCGCAAAATTGCCGCCGATACCGATGGGGTCAGAGAAGTTAAAGCCTTAAAAACCCGATTGACCGGCCATCAAATCTGGTCGGACTTGATCATCGGTGTCGATGCTGACCTGACGGTTGATCAAGCTCATGAAATTTGCGAACGGGTTAAAGCGCGTATTGCCGAACGGTTGCGCCATGTCGGTTCTTTAAGTGTCGACGCCGAGATCTGCGAAAGCGAAATCGAGAAAAATCGTGAAGTAACGGCTCGGTGGCGGGCAAGCAATAAAGCGGGCGATGAAGCCGTCGCAATGGTGAAACCATGAGTAAGGAGCCAATCGGAGTGGAAGCGGACAACGCAATCGTTTTCTGTACCCGGCCATGGCGCATCATGGGGGCGGCCGTGGCGGGTTTGGTTGCCATAACCATGGTTTGGGGCGTGGTCATTCTTACTACTTATAGCAATGACGATCGGTTCGGTAACGATAAAACCTTATCAGTTACTGAATTTATGAGCCGCAATGTTGCGTTGCCCGGTTCTTTTAATCTACCCGATGTCATTGCACCTGCGGTGGTTGCGATCGACGGAGGCAAGATTAACGGTGGTGTCGTTGCATCCGGCGCAATAGTCGGTGCAAATGGTTATGTTCTGACGACCCTTCATTCAATCGAGGGTTTGTCTGAGATTACGGTTCATGTCCGTACCAAGACCGGTATTCAGAATTTCACGGCGCAGGTGGTTAAAAAGGCCCCGCTTCATGATCTTGTATTACTGAAAATTCAGTCGCCGGGCAGCTTTCTTTACTTGTCGCTCGCAGATACCGTGACAAAGCCGATTGGCACCGTCTATGCCTTTGGACAAGGAACACAAGGCAATCTCGTGGTTCGACAGGGCGGAGTTTCTAATCAATCGGTACCTTTGGCAATCGAGGCACTCCAAATCTCGCATCTTCGCTCAACCGATGCGGTTTATACTTGGGAGCAAAATGGTGGTCCGGTCGTTAATGGTGATGGCGCTATCGTTGGAGTTACAATAGCGGTCCGCGATGCCGCCGGTGGGGTGCGTGGTTATGTTGTTCCGGCTGATGTTATCATGTCGCATTTCCGAGACGTGCTTAACTTCAAGACTGTCACGCCGTCAACACCCGCTTCGGTTGCGCCGGCTGCTGCGATTACGACTGAGTCCGGCGCACCCCGTATGGTTGCGGCGGGCTTGACGCCAGCTCCTGCGTTCGGGGCCGGTCCATTATCGGCCGGCACGATTACCGGCGGTTCGGGCGCCTGGTGGATTAAGGCGGCCAATCAAGTTGGGGCCGGAGCGGCACAACCGACAGGTTATACCGCTCCACCCGGTGGAGCACCTGTCGCAAGCGGAGTGTCGGCCGATGTTGAGCATCTGCTCGGCCTTCGCATTGCCGGTTTTGCCGTTGAAGATTTGATCGGCCTTACCATTCTGGCCCTGGTCAAGGGCGTTATCGGCGGCATGATGACTATGGGCGGCGGCGTTTTTCTGGTCGCCGGCATGATGATGTTTTTCGGATACGGATTATTTCTGATCCGTCCGGTTGCCTATCTTACCAATATTTTCGTTTATAGTGCTTCTTCACTTCGTCACCATCGCAATGGCTTGGTGATGTGGGATGAAGTCAAAACAATGGCGCCTTGGGCGATCATCGGTGTTATTATCGGTTATTTTATCGGCAATGCGATAAGTGATCGGGTCATTGAAGTTCTCCTTGCAATCTTTGCTGTAATGATTTCAATAAAAGCCGCTCATGAAGTTTGGTTTAATGAGAGCGATGACATTCTTTTAACCCGGAACGGTGATAGTGGCACTGATGATGATGACCTATCGGTGTCTCACGAGAGCGTCGAGGATGAGCTTCCGCCAGCGGTTCGGCAAGCCAACCCGTTCAGCGCCTTGACTAAGCCGGCATTGCTGGCTTTACCCATGGGTATTATCAGTGGCATTCTTGGCATAACCGGCGGTGTTATTGAAGTTCCGTTGCAGCATTATATCGGAAAGGTTCCGCTTAAAAATGCCATTGCCAACAGTGCAGTGTTGGTTTTCTTTGCTTCTCTTACCGGAACCTTGTTAGCATTCATTCATGGCACTGCAACTGGAATTATTGACTGGCAAACCCCGTTGACACTTGCCGCAATTCTTATTCCGGCATCATTCGTCGGCGGTATTGCCGGAGCACACCTGACTAAATTGGCACCGAAACCTGCATTGAAAGTTGTGTTTTCAGTTTTGATGATGGCTGTTGCTATTCGTATGTTTATCGGGCATTAAGAAACTCCTTTTTCGGAGGACATGATGGCCATCACTTCCCCGTTGCTTAAAGAAGCCGAAATCATGGCGACGCTTGTGCGTCATCGCTATCACCTCAGAAATGACGCACGGGGACGGCGAGCCGATTTGTCCTTTACGGATTTAACCGGCCTTACACTTAAGGATCAAGAATTAAACGGGATAATCTTTAAAGGCGCCTGTCTCCACAAGGTTGATTTTTCACACTGTGACTTGACCGGAGCCGATTTCTTCGGTGCCGATCTTGAAAGCGCTAACCTCACCGGCGCTAATCTTACCGGTGTTGATTTCCGAGGCGCTAACTTGCACCGGGCGGTTCTCTCAAATTGCAATCTGTCATCCGCTGATTTTCGAGCCGGCACAAATCAAGACAATAGAGCGTGCCTTACCGAAGCCAAACTTGACCATTCCTTTCTTCAACAAGCCAACCTGACCGGGTGCGACATGTCGGGGGCTGATCTGGTCGATGCTGATCTTTCCGGCGCCGATTTAAGCCAGACCGTGCTCTTGGGCGCCGATCTGTCCGGAGCGTCCCTTAAAGCGGTAAAATTAGCCGATACTGTTTTGTCGATTTCTTGTTTAAGCCCGGCCCAATTGGGTGATCTCGGTTCTACCGAGGGCTTGGTTGAACCGAGTTACCTTAAGCTTGCTGATGACGTTGTTACAAGCAAACTTGAAGAACACGGCAAGTGGATAGTCACAGGCGGTGCTAAAGGGGCCCGTCTTAATCTTGAAGGCATTGATTTACGCAATTACATATTTTCAGTTCGCAGCTTGGCCGGTGGCCGTTTACGCCGATGTAATCTTAGTGAAACCGATCTGCGTGAAATCGTACTTGATATGGTTGATTTTTCTTATTCTAATCTTCGAGAGGCGAATCTTGATAAGGCGTCGATGCGCGGCGTTAATTTACGGAGCGCTGATCTTTCAGGGGCAAAGCTTACCGCCGCGATGCTTGAGGCGATGCCGCTTGAACCGGGACGCACGTGGCCGGCGAATCTTGATCAGGCCCGTTTGTGCAATGCCGATCTAACCGGCGCCTGTTTCGATAATGCAGTGATGACAAATACAGATTTAGTTAACTGCATTATTTCTGAAACTCGATTCCGAAATGTCGATCTCAGCAAGGTCAAACGGAGTGGTAACGGCACTGAAAGACGGCGCGTGACCCGGTTCAGTGAGCCAACGCTTTACGTAAAGACCCCGCTGGGGGTCTTTACAACAATAAACTGGTCCTTTGGTGGCGTCTGTTTATCTTTCGATGAGACTGAGCGATTCCCTGTCGACACTGAAATTAAGGCCGCAATTGTGGCGAAGAAATTTCCGCCGCCGCGCCCGGTCTCTCTGACTGTAGTTAAAGATACCCCTGACAGCGGTAAAGTCTTAATGCGTTTCACTGCGGTTGATAACGACTTGCAAAAATACCTTGCCCAGATAAGCGGCGAACCGGCTTAAGAACAAGGCCGAATCATGCTATAGTTTGTGAGAAGTCGCAAAGTTGCCGGCGCGGAGAGTGCTCAAATGATAACCGATAAAGAAATTGACAATATGCTTTCCGGGATACGCGACTATCAGCATATCCAGACGACACCCGCTGCACCCAAGGAACTCGCTCCTGTGCCAGAGACTAAACCGGAAGCGGCTATTGAAGCAAACCAGGAAGATAGCACTGAACCCCTTCAGTCCGTAACGACACTGGCAGCTGAAGGCGCGTCGGAAGAGGAAGTAATCGTCGAGTCTGCTTCTGAAGCCATGCCCGAACACCATCTCGACAGCGTCGATATGCCGAAACCGCAGCCTGAACTTGTGCCCGAGCCAATTGCGGTTCCTCATTCGCTGCCTGAGCCGGTTACCCTCACCAAAGCCAGAGAAGCGATTCGCCGTCCACCACTGCCACAACTGAGCCTTTACGATTGTTTTGTCAAAAAACAAACGCCGCCGCCCATCCGGCGCCCCACGGTTTCCGACGAGGTACATTCTTCAGCCGATTCAACAACACAGGAAGATGCACGGCTGGTTCGTCCGGAATCGCTGGCGATCAGCCCCGCCCAATCCGTGGCGGCACTGGAAAACTGGCTTTCGGCCGAGCCACGGCGCAAACCCTTTGGAAAGCGGTCGTGAACTCTACATGTGCCCGACAATGTCGGGAATTGAATCTTCGTGCATCACAGTTTCAAAAGCTGGCGCGGGCAGATATGTATATGACAGAAGTATCCCATTTTCACGGTCTTCGTCGAAAATAGGCTCCCGCTTCGACCAAACATTTTCAGCAATTTTTGAGGTGTTGACCTTAAAAACAATGATCGGCATGAACCCGATAAGTCGGAGAATATTGGTCGAGACATCGTCGCTGTCGCTGTAGCTGACCGATGAGTCGAACATATTCTTGGCGATCAGGCGTATATGCTCAAGATTGAAGGTTTTGAATAAAACGTCATATTCGGCAACCCGCCGCCCCACCCCCGGCTCAACCGAGGTGGCAGGTAGCAGACCTTTTTTCATAATATCAGCCTTATTCCAAGATGCTGCAAAATAATAAAGCGATGCCGGCGGCTCACGAACCATTTTGTCACTGTTAAAACGGCGAAAGAAAACAGTAACACTCTGATCCGGCATGGTAAAACTTTCGACAAACCAGCCATACTCATTGACAATCGTATTCAACTCATTCAAAAAGTTTTCATGATCAAACATCAATGATTGGCCGACCACGGCCTCCCAATGCCGCATAAACATGGTTAGATTCAAGCGTTCATCATTATAAGTAAAATTACAATAACTCTTCTGGTACATCTGCTGCCATTGAACAAAGCTCATCGGCTGCCAATTATCTCTATCGGCCTCATAGGCCTCATTAATCAGGGCTCTTTGAGATATCAGATCAACCAGAATCTGTTTCAGATCACGGCCTTCCAACGGGCGGCAATTCTCACGGGGGTGAGACAGCCGCTTGTTAAAGCCAAACACAGTGCGCAGGCCTTGCGACACCGTGACAAGATGCTTGCGCCCGATTGCCCCCAGCCCACCGGGGGAAAGGTTGAAAAAGCGGGAATGGCTGTTCGGATCAGGTTCATTCATTTCGGCATCAGAGGCTAAATTCGTGCCCCTAAACTATCATGATTGCCCCCCGGCTTCGAGGGAATTACTGTTCGAACGCAACCGGCCAGCAGGAGAAAGCCAGGGATGACTAACAAAGATGAACGACCGGGGCTTCTGCGCATTCCGGTCGAAAACACGTTTACCGGTCTGCTCGGCGTCATACGGGGAACCGCCCCCCGTTTTACCGCCTTACTCGCTGGTTCAGTTGGCAGTCTGCCCATGCCTGCGCTCCGATTAGCGGCAACACGCGGTGTTATCGCCGCACAACGCGAACTCGCAACCCGGCTCGCTACTGGAGATCGCAGCACGCCTGACCCGGTTGAAGCGTTCCAATGGTTCCGCCGAGGCGCGGATAAAGGTGACATCACCTGCCAATACGCTCTCGGTGTGATGTATGCCACCGGCCAGGGTGTTCCGGAAGGTAAGTTTCAAGCTTTTCTTTTGTATCAAAAAGCAGCAGACCGCGGCCACGCGGCCGCTCAATTCAATCTGGCAGTACTTTATGATACCGGCAACGGCGTTGAGCGCGACCCGAAAAAGGCATTATACTGGTATAGTCATTCAGCTGCGCAAGGGTATGCCCGGGCTCTTTTCAATCTTGGCATTTATTATGAAACCGGCGAAGCCGGGACCATAGACCCGGAACAGGCGCTTAATTGTTATCAGAAAGCGGCGGAACAGGGCTTCGCCGAAGCTCAACTCCGGTTGGGAGCGGCCTATCTTGACGGTAGCTTATGCCGACCCGCACCCTCGGAAGCATGGTTATTATTCAGCTTAGCCGCGCTTAGCCTGGCTTCCGGAGACTTGTATGACCAAGCCGAACTGGGTCGAGACGCGGCACTACAACAAATGACCCTGGCCGAAATTGAAGCCGCGCGTCGGCGTTTTCGAAGCATCACCGCGAACTTATAGGCGCGGCATCAAATACTCTTTGAGACACCACTTTCGCTGTAATCCTGACTGGATTGTATCATGATCTTATTAAAGCCGCGGTGACGCCGTAATGTGTCGGCCAGAACTTCTCGAACATAGGCATCATCAACGACCAGAACGGCCCGCATATTCCGATTCATGGCAAAACCGGTCAGACGAATCAGGCATTCGATCGCCTGTTCATTAATAGAAATGCCTGTCACGAAAACCAGATTTTGAACGTCGATTAAACAAAATTCATGCGGGCCGCTGTCCATCGCGGCCAGAATGACATTTGTAATAAATGCGGAAGGCTCATCAATTACGCCCCCGATTATAACCTTTACCATGGTATTTTCATCGAAATGATGAAGTGTTACCGTACAGGTTAGCTGGCTTCCGGCATAAGCGACCCACAATTCATTAATCTTCATATCTGGGTCGTTCCTTTATCAATCCATCTTTAACGAGTTACAGGCAAAGGCTGCGTCACCGGTGGGGTTAAATTAATAAAATTACCCTCGCTTGGCCAAATAAAATAGCATGCAATCAGTATTACAACCCAAAGTAAAATCAAGGCCGGCATATGATGGCTGCGCCTTTGGCGTGGTAACACGTCAGCAGAGGCCGGTTCGGCCTGACCATTCTCAGACATCGTTATAATGACCTGTGTAGCAACATGGCGCGAGGCCGGAGGCATGGAATATTATACGACTCCACGCATCATAATCAATTTTATACGACAAAAAAACCTCGGAGTGACACGCTGACCCGGATCAGCCGACGCTGAGGCGACAAAGTTACAGTCGCGACCCGCTCCCAACCAGGCGATCCTTCGCCAGGGCTGTGGTGGGATTATCCGCAATTGTAACCGATTTATATTTCTTACCGGGCAAATCCTTCTTCAACACGTCCTTAACACAGCCATCCTCAAGCATAACGTGCAGGTTTTTCTCATTTTGAGAAAAGTAACATACGAATTTTAGCAATTGTTCAATTGCACAATCATTGACTGTTTGCCCCGAAAAAAAAACTAAGTTGCGCGCATTAAGAAATACGGTTTCATAAATGGAGTTTTCGATTACATCCATTATCAGGTCGTAAACATAGAGACGAGCGGGCGTAAGCATACCGGCCAACTCAATTTCAATATAGCGGCCACCGGGCCCGTCATTAACGACACAGGTGCAAGTCAATTCGTCACCCGAAAATGCTAGCCACAACTCTTTTTTCTTTAACATGGTGACCACTCCGCAGCCGAATTCGCCGAACCATCCGACTTACGCTTTATCGTCGAACTGCCGTCATTTCAGCGCCTTGCCAAAGTGTTCCGCTAACATTGCAGCCATCGATAGCGGCCTTCTTCAGATTGGCACCGGTAAAGCTGGCACCGCTCAGATTAGCATTACTTAAAATGGCCCCTTCTAAATTTGACGGGGCCTGTTGATTTCTAATTTCAAGTTGTATTGGACTGAACGCCGCAGAAACCAAGCAACTGCCGGTCAAATTAGCCCGGCGGAGATTAACCCCGCGCAATCGGGAATTCTGTAAATTCAACCCGCTTAGATCGGCATAGGCCAAGTCGGCCAAATCAAGATCGACCCCATGCCAATCACCACCTTCAATTTGGCAGCGATGAAGCCGGGCCCCGGCCAGCTTTCGGCCATTCATCTTTACAAAAGGCACCTTGGCCAAATCCAGGTCAAGTCGACTCCCGGCGGCTCCGCTCGTCGCCACCCATAATTCATGGCTGATCATTGCCATTACAAAATCTTTAATCGACAGTTCGCGATAAGCCGGGCCGGTAATATTATCGGGCAACACAACCCCGGCCGCACGGCACATGGCTGCGGTTGCCGAGTCGACCACAACCCGGTTCAGGATTACGCCGGTGGTTTCGGCCCCGGTTAAATCAACGCCGATTAAAAGCGACCCGGTAAGATTGGCCCCTTGCATCTTAGCATCAATCAGGTCGGCGCCCGTTAAATCACAATCAACCAATTTTGCCTTGGTCATTCGTGCGTGATCAAGCGAAGCCTCTATTAGTTTCGCGCCGCTGGCGTCAGCCCCATTTAGTTGCGCATCTTTTAGGTTAGCTCTTTGCAGCGAAGCATTGCGGAGATCGGCATCATTAAGCTTTGCTCCGGTAAGATTTGCGCCGGTAAGATTCGTGCCTTGAAAACGGGCGCCACTCAAATCGGCTCCGGCTAAACTAACGCCCGAAAGATCACGAAATGAAAAGTCCGCCCGCTGACCGCTATTATTGGCCAACCATTGCTGATGTCTTCGAATCGCCAAGCGGATGTCGTAAGCTTCATCATCAAGCCTTGTGACGGGCTCAAGCTTTGAGGTGGGTTTCACGGGGGGACTACCCTCGCGAGGGTTGTTCATGCCTGCGTCCTCCCCCGATCCAGCGCTCACGGCCGGTTCACTAATAGCATTGACCGGTTAATTCCAGGTTAATGACAGTGCTTTAATAATTTCAGTAATTTTCCGACAAAGGTCGATTAATTCTCGATACAATATCGTTGCTTTACTAAACCTTGCCCCCCCCGGCCTTTTTGCCGTATAGCTCGAGTCGGTGGCCGATCAGCTCATAGCCCAGCTCTTTTGCGACTTTTTCTTTTAATAATTCAATTTCCGGACTTTGGAACTCGAAACATTCACCGGTATTCAGATCGATCAAGTGATGGTGGTGAGTTTCCGGCTTTTCTTCGAACCGCGCCCGGCCGTCTCCGAAATCAAGCCGGTCGATGACCCGCATCTCTTCCAGCAACCGCATCGTGCGATAGACGGTAGCAATGCTGATATTTTCATCAAGTTCGGCCGCACGGCGATAGACCAACTCGACATCGGGGTGGTCACTCGCCTCCGAAAGCACACGGGCAATGATGCGCCGCTGCTCGGTCATCTTCAGACCCTTTTCGGCACACAGCTTTTCAAGCCGGTTTAAGGGATCGCCCGCATTGCGCTCGTCAGACATTCCGTCCGGATCCAGCCTAGGTACTGTTCGGCAGATGCTAAGCGGCACCCGACGCCAAATCCAGCGTTTTCTTGCCGCAGCCGACCCGCTACTTAGTTTTATTTAAGCGTGAACTCATGATTGGCTGCGGCCTCGGCCATCGCAGCGGTCCGCGCGCCGAACCGAGCCTTAATCACGGGCGGTACCCGCGCCGTGAATTGAGAAAGGGCATGCCGAGTCGGCTCGTCGAACACACCGCTAATCGGCCCTTGATAGAGCTGGAGCGAGGTCAGCGCGGTTTGCAGCCGGACAACGGCCTTGTTCGGCTCAGGTCCGGCGGGGGCAGTCACCGGATGGGCCGCCGACGGCGTGTCCGGAAGCTCTACTATAGGAGGACGAATACGAGGGCCAGGCTTACGAACCGGATCAACCGGCATCGTCATGGCCGGAACAATAGGGATTACCGGCCCAGGCACTGTTAAATTTGGCGCCGATCGAGGCTGAGACTCACTCTGAGCCGGCGGTGGCGCCGGAGACGGCTCAGCAACGACTCCGGGGTGAAGCGTTTCGGGTTTTGCCGCCTCAATCCGAACCAAGTCGGGCCGCGCTACGTCCGGCCGCACCAACTCGGATCGAACCAACTCGGGCACCCGCTTCGGCGTCTCCGAATCATACTTGGTGCGAAGGCCGATGCTGATCGCCATGACCACGGTTGCCAGTGCCGCAACCGGAACGGTTAACAGCCAGCGCTTGAGCGACTGGCGCGAACGCCCACCGCCCGAGCCAGGCAAAGCCGGCTTACCGGTGGCCTGATCAATCGCAATAAAATCAGTGGACTCCTGCGCCGCCTTCACCGTGCATAAGCCAACCAGATGCGGCCGAAAGACTTCAGTAATCCAGCCGGTCTTATTGCATTGAGCACATTCGGGCTTGCCGGCACAGTCGCGGCACATCGCCTCGCGATAGAAGCTAAATCCAAATTCCTGAATATAAAATTCAGTACCGAAGTCATTAAGCCGCAACAACAGGGCGTTACGGACGGCCTCTTTCATTTCCCGTAACGACAGCGGGTCGGCCAACAACGCGGTGAATTCAAGCTCAAAAGCCGCCGTAACATTGTCGGTATCGTTCAGCGGGTAACCATCGGGCGGGCGCGACTGCCCCGGCAGTGTGGTCAACCCCACGCGCCAGCCGACATCGACATCCACGGCCAGGAACATATCCAAAGGCAAATGCGGATGCGGCGCGGGCAGATGCTGTTCAGAAGGCATTAGGCCACGCAGATCAAACGAGAATGGGTGAGACGATATTTAACCATGGCGACCCTTGTATTATGACACAAACCGGTTGCCGGTGACCATGCTGTTATGATTTGCCCGTCAATGACCGGTGGTGCTATGCTGCGTCAGCGTTGATTAAGAAAGCCTCTGTTAATTCAGGAGATTTGAGCCATGGCTGTTGTCGGCATTAGCCACGAGGTCGTCCGCAACACTTTGATTGCACAGGGAATGCCGCCGGTTCAGGCGGCAACTTTTCCCGGCATCGAACATGAAGTGGTTCGCGATGCGCTCGCCGCCAAAGCCTTGGGCGGTCCCGTTGCCGGAGCCCCGACCGTCGTTGCCGCAGCCGGGGGTAGCGCCGGCACTGCCAAGGCATTAACCACGGGAGGCACTCTCTGGAGCGGCAAGGGGTTCAGCCTGGGCCTAGGGCTTGGACTCGGGATCTGGGGACCGATTCTGGTCGGCGCCGCCGGTGCTGCCGCAGCCTATGCGTATTTCCGCTACCGCCAGCAACAGCTTGCTCAAGCCGAAGTCGCCGTTGAAGATGAAGGCTTCATGGCCTCCGCCGGCTGATCCGATTGATCGTAGTTCAGCATGGCCCTGATCGTCGACTCAATATGGCGTCTTGTTCCGTACTTGTTGTTAAGTACGGCGGTCTGGATGATTGTCACCGGATTGGTGGTCTTATTCCGATCGGTTGAAGGCTCGTTGACCCTGTGGTTCTGGCTGCGTCTCGCAATCGGGGTCACGATTTGTTACGCTAGCTGCCTCTGGATTCATCGACGCTACGAAAACGGGTAAGGCCACCCTTAAAATGGAACGGGCGGGGAAGTTGCCCCGCCCGCCGTCCCGTGGTGATCGAGCCGTCCTATCGAATAATCGGCTCGCGTGCCGCCGGGCGACGGTGCGGCCGCAGCCCCTGAAGCAACGGGTTCATTTCACTGGCCGACGGTCCGCCGCTCCCCGCCATGGATGGACCTTGGCCCGGACCCGGCGCCGCCGGTGCACCTCCGGGACCGATCGGAGCGTCACCGGCCCCCCCGCTGACCCGATAGCGCAATTGCTCCGTTACCAGATTCTTGAGATTATCAATCTCCATGCCACTCGGCATATAGCGGCGATTACGCAGCAAGCGACGCCAGAACATATGGCCCCATGGCAGCATCGGTGCGGCCTCGCTATTCTTGGTGAAACTGCGGGCCAAAGCCGCCATTGCCAGACACAGAATATCAGGCGCCATTGCAATCAACAAGATCGTCAATAAATCGAGCATCTGCGCCACGCGGCCATGTTCAAAGGCCGCATTCAAATCCTTGACCAGTTCCGTCAGTCCCCGATATTTATCATCAGTCAGCTTGCGATCATTGGTGCGCAAATCATCAAGCTGGCGCTTCATTTCTTTCAGGCGAGTATTATACTGCGCCGCTTGATGAGTCCCGTCATTGCCCCCGCTCAAATCTTCTTGAACCGCATCGCCGATGCCGCCGCTGATTATGCGGTTCATCTCGATAAAGACACGGCTGGCGGCACGGAAGCCTTCAAGCCGATCATTGACCGCGATGAATTCATTTTCAAGCAGGCTCAGTTCTTTAGCCAGATCATTGGTTGTAACTCGATCCCGTAATACTGCGGCGCTAAGATATTGAAAATCCTGCAAAGCCGTCCAACCACGCCGCAAGGTGCGGCAGCGATTGCCGCAGCCGGCGACCACGCCGGGTTCCGGCTTGCGGATTTCCAACTCCATCCGATCGCGCAGATTGTTGATCACACCATTGTAATTGCTGGTCATATCGGTGTCGATCGCATGCAACTTTTCGGCAATCGACTGAAGTTTATTCCCCGCCTCGGTAAATGAGGTCTCCGACCGCCGCTCGAACATGATCGAGTAGGAGGACATGAAAATCGACCACAAAACAAAGATCAAAATCAGCGGCACCGAAGTCGCCAGCGCAATCTTTTCCCGCCGCGTCATGGTCACCGGCGAAGCCAACCTCAGATAAAACAACGAAATCGCGGCATGGACCAGCCCGGCCAGCACGAAGGGCTGAGCATTCCCGATCCAACCGCCAAAAGCCGGCCTATATTGAGTTAGCTGCAATCCGGTTGCTGTCATCAACCAAGCATAGAACTCAGCCAAAAGAATAACAACGGTGCAAACAAACCTGATCGCCATCACGGTCTCCGATCGAGCGCCGCGCCGCTGCAAATTCTGCTGCGGCGGACACGGGAATACGCCCGGGAAGATATCAAAAAATCCACGCCGGCCGCAGAATATCATGGGTGTGAACGTCCGCCTACCGTCTTGTTGTGGCTATTTCGCCGTCGTTTCGTCCCCATAATCGGCGGCGGCCATCCAAAAACCGGTGTGAGCCCGAATAAAGTCGTGAATGTCGGATTGCCAACCTTTGATATGCGGTTTTTCAAAATCCGAATCAATAATCAAGTCACTGCGATAGTACTCGCGTTGGAATAGGCGCGGAGCGGCCGTATTACCGGCCAGCCATACATGACAACACCCGTTATGACTCCAGTCGGCCACCACCAACATTCCGATTTTCATGATCAAGACTGCTTGGCGTTGATCACTGGTGGCGCTGCCTTGAAAGGAGCCGAAGCTGACAATATCGGTGCGCTCGCGCGTGCCTGAAGTATTGCGGGCAACGGCGGCGCCACGTCGGCCGAATACTACCCAGGCTTCCTGAATAAAGCCCTTTTCATAATAAGCATTCCAGAATCGACGGCGGCTCGACCACATTCTTGTGTGGTGCAGCCGAACCGTTTCATCGACAACCTCAAGAAACTGCTCCAACGATACCTTAGCGAGCCAACGGCACATCACCCCTTGCGCCATTTCCGAGACATCAACCCAGGCCACCGGATTAGTTCGCGGTTCTTTTAACAAAGCCAGCAACGTTCGCTTGACAAAGTCGCGTTGCTCCTGTGGCGCTATGCGTGTAATCCAGGGCAGCAGCAATGCTTCGGCGAGCGCCGCACGAGCCCGCGCCACCCCGCCATAAAGGAAGTCGTGGCCCTTATGCGACCATGATACCAAACGTTGAACATAGCCGGACGGTAACGATGCCGTGCCGCCCTCGGCCAAAGACTGTTGAACGATCCCGTCACAAGCACGAACAAAGGTATTGGCTAGCAACTCGGAAGACGCAAGTTGTCCGGACAGCCCAATTCTAGCGAGAAACTCACGCGGAGGTTTGTCGGCCACCATCACGGCTTCGGCCAGCTTTCCCGGCACCCGATCAGGCTCAAACAGACGGAAGCGGCGATGCAACTCGCTCCAGCGCGAGTGGCCCCGGTCGGCTAGTTCAGCCAAAAAGGCCGCGATATGGCGAAAACCAGGCCGCGCCGGCTCGAAATGCCATAGATAGTATCGAATCAGGCCATTAACGATGGCATTGGACCGACTCAGCTCGGCATGTGCCAAATACGCCGTAATAAAGCGCTCGTCGGCAATCAGTGGATGCGCACCCGCCGACAAGCATTCCGAAGCGTAACGCCAGTTGCGCTCGCTGATTCCGCTCCAGTCACCCGACTCGGCAGCGGCCATCAAACATTCCCGCAACTCGGGCATATCTATAGTGAGTGGCGGCGCCGACAAAATGCCCAGCCGGTTTTCCACCGCGATGCGCGCGTCTTCGCTGGCACAAACCTCGGGAAATTCAAAGCGCCGCGGCTTCCAGGCTCCCGGCAGCCCTTCGACCAGTTGGCGAAAACTCATGTCATTCAACCCGCCGCCATTCAGTCACACCCGGACTTGATCCAAAGGTCCGACCCGGCCATGATACTATCACTGTAAACTCACGGGAACCGGTGTAACGATGAAAACACTTTCTGCGCTTGCGGTTCTTGCTGTTTTGTTGTGCGGCGCCCCGGCCGATGCTTCTATGTTGGACGCGATCCGGCAACATGGCTTCATCCGCTGCGGCGTTTCCACCGGGGTGGCCGGCTTTTCGCGCCAAAATGAGGCCGGGGTTTGGGTTGGCTTCGATGTCGATTACTGTCGGGCGTTGGCGGCGGCGGTGCTGGGCAGCGCCGACAAGGTCCGGTATTTCCCGTCAAAGATTACCCAAGGGTTGGAGGCACTCGCAGCCGGAGAGGTTGATGTCTTGAGCCGAACCGTGACCTTAACCCTTAGCCGTGCAGCCGGGCTCGGTCTTCATCCGGTTGACGTGAACTTCTTTGACGGTCAGGGCTTTATGATACGCCGAACCGCCAGTATCCGTACTTTACATCAGCTCCAGGGGCATGCAATTTGTTTTCAAAGCGGGACTACCGCTGGTGACAATCTAAACGAATATTTTAATGCACGCCATATTGCTTATAAGCCGGTCGGTTATCCTGATTTCAAGGAAATGATTACCGCCTTTGCTAATGGCAGCTGTGACGCGATGAGCGCCGATACCTCTTCCCTGGCCTCGGTGCGAGTGACCGCACTGCCGCAACCGGATAGCTATGTCATTCTGCGCCAACGCATTTCGAAAGAACCGTTCGGGCCGATGGTTCGCCAGGGTGATGATCAATGGTTGGAAATCGCGCGCTGGACCCTGATGGCGATGATCGAGGCCGAAGAGTTGGGCGCGACTCGGGCCACCGTCGAGCATTTGCGCGCCAGCGACAACCCGCGCTTACGCCGCCTGCTCGGCCGGATTCCCGGCTCCGGCACGGCGCTCGGGCTGGATGACGACTGGGCTTACCGGATCGTGGCCGGGGTCGGCAATTACGGCGAGGTGTTCGAGGCCAATCTCGGCACCGGCAGCCCGTTGCGGCTCGACCGTGGCCTGAACGAGTTATGGACCCGCGGTGGTTTACTGTTCGCCTATCCCTTACGGTGACGGCGGCGAATGCCGAAATGCCGGCTTGGCCCGATTCGAATCGGCGTCGACGCAGCATGTTCATGTATTTTCAACAGGTTGGCAGAATTTATTGACATCACGGCTTCGGCCCGTTGCCCGGCCGGGGCTGCGCTCCGGCTTTCAGCCCCATTTATTAACTTTTCACAGGACCATCCCGATTCGCCGCGCCCCCCGTAACCTGATATTGCGGTGCGACATGCTCTTATGCCCAATCCCTTGACGCGCCGCAGCAAACAAGGATTTTCAGTGACTTAGGGTGGCTGCTTGATATGTTGCATTAAAACCACGCTTCTAGCCGATCTCATTATTTAAAACTTTCTTAAGTTGCGCCCGAATCGGGTTTGCGTCATTGTTTCTTCAACAGCAAGCAACTGAGCGGCGCAAACGCGCCGGCTCCTGAACAAAAGACGGATTTCGGGTATTTCTAACGGCGCTGCGGCGCCGAAAGAAGAAGCTCGGCCGGTCGATGGAGGGTAACATGGCCACTGCAAAAATCGAATACGCCGGTGTCTCAAGAGTTGCCAATCAGAACTTCTTCGATACAGTCAATCCAGACCGCATGATCCGTCAAACTCTGCGCTCAGGTATTGATTATATTAAAAAGATTTACCGTTCGACCGGATTAATGCGTATTCGTTACGACGAATCTTTCACGGTTGGCCTATCAGAGCTTGATGCTCGCCGTCAAATTGTTGTCGGCGTTTACAATGCCCTGAACTATGAGCTGCGTTTGATTGCAGAACAGGCCGGCTCCATGACTCGGCTGAATGAAAGAGCGTCGCTCTTGGTTAAGCTGATCGGCGAACTGTTCGCCTTCGAAGAAACATTAATGATCGAGACCGAATTCTCGCGCTATGCCCTGCATAAGGCCAAGCACACCCGGTTCCTGGTCAGCCTGCACAAGGAATTTGAAGGCATTCAAAAAGGCGGCGCCGACATGTATGATTTGTCATACCTGATTGGCTCGTGGCTGACCGAGCATATGCGCGGCGTTGACAAGCTGTTCGGGGATTTCGTCGTACAACGGTCCGGCGAGATTACCATTTCCGAGGACTGAGACCGCACCCTCCGCGGCTCCGTCCGCTGACCTGGGCGGAGCGATGCTGCTGTTCACACTGGCGATCGGACTCATGGCTTTTGCCGCCCTTCAGCGCGGCGAGGCCCTGTCCAAAGAATTGAAGCTTTTGCGGGCGCGGCTGGACGCTTTAGAAGCGACACGCGCCCCTTTTGCCGAGCCTCCCGCGGCGAATCTCGCCGCTTCTCAACAGGCAGTGCCCGAGCCGATTGCTCCCGAGTCTGCTCCCGAAGCCGGCACCGCCCCCCCTCCGCCGCCGCAGCCTCCTTGGTCGCTGACTGAGTGGCTGGCCGGACGCGGGTTGGTTTGGGTCGGCGCATTGGCGCTTGGTTTTGCCGGCCTGTTTTTAGTACGTTATTCCATGGAGAATGGCCTGTTCGGGCCGCTGGCCCGGGTGCTGTCCGGGCTGGGACTCGGGCTCGGGCTAATTGCCGGCGGCGAGTGGATCGCCCGTCGTGACGCCGGAATCGCCGTCAGCGCCAAGCTGACACCGCGCACCGCACTGATCGGTAGCGGCGTTTGTGTCCTGTTTACAGCCGGTTACGGCGCTTATGGTGTTTATGGGTTGATCGGCGCCTTACCGGCTTTCGTGCTGCTGGCCGGAATCGCCTTTGCCGCACTCGCCCTGGCGTTGCGCCACGGCCCCTTAATTGCTTTGCTCGGCATTACCGGAGCCTTTGTAATTCCAGCTATGGTTTTAGGCAACGATCCGTCAGCGCTTGCATTGTTCCTCTATTTAGCTGCCGTAGTGATCAGTTCGCTTACTGTAGTGCGTATCCGCAACTGGTGGTGGTTGGGCCGGCTGGCGACTGGCGGCTCATTGATTTGGTCGATTCTATGGTTGATTGATCACCAAACCGCTACCGATACCTTGGTCACTGCCGGCTTTGTCAGTTTGGCCCTGGTGATGGTTCCGGTCTGGCTTTACCGACTCGAGCTACCCGACAGCCGGGGCGATGTCAAAATGCTGATCGGCACAACTCTCGGGGCGTTGGCGATCCTCCTCATCATAATAGAAGTTGAAGATCACGGAGCAGTCGGGCTGCTTTGGCTGGGCTTGGTCGGTGCTTTTACGCAATGGGCGGCTCTGAGACAGCAACAACTGATCGTTTTACCCCGGCTTTCGGCGTTGACCGCCGTAATCACTTACTATGTCTGGACTTTACCCTTGCCGCGCGATACCGGCTGGCTTGCTCCGATTGAGGGACGTCCATCGGGCCATATCGCGGGTGCGTTGATCGAGCCGGCCTTCATGCCCTATACCCTGAGCGGGCTTGCTTTCGCCGCTTTGTTCGGGTTTGGCGGCTGGTATGGTACCATTAAATCAGCAAGAAAAGGATCATGGGCGCTGCTCTCAGTAGCCGTTCCGCTTTTGATACTTGTTATTGCGTATGATCAGACTGCGGCCAGCGCGCTTAGCCCGCCCTGGGCATTTGCGGCGCTCGGCCTGGGTGCGCTTTTGGTTGCAGCGACCACGGAACTCCATCGCAGGTTAGAGAGTGAACCCGAGCTGGCGATCGGGGTCGCGTTCTATGCCGCCGGAGTCACTGCCGCAACATCGCTGGCTATGGTCATGGTTTTACAAGACTTTTGGCTAACGGTCGCGATCGCCGTACAATTGCCGGCCCTGGCCTGGATTGAGGCGCGCACCCGGGTTCCCGAGATGCGTAAAATTGCTTTGGTGCTGGTATCGATCGTGATGGCACGATTGCTGCTCAACCCTTATATTGCAGACTATGATATCGGCACTACTCCGATTATTAATGGCTTGTTCTATGGCTACGGACTGCCCTTGGCCGCGTTCCGATTAGCGCAATCGATGTTCAGAGCCAACCGATACACTCAAGGCGAGGCCCCGCCAGCCGATGATTTGTTGGCTAATGTGCTTGCGGCCGGCTCAATTGGGTTATTAGCCTTATTTGTTTCATTACAGCTACGCCATTTAATCGGCCACGGCGTGATTACCGATACCAAGTATAGTGCGTTGGAACAGGGACTTCAAGTTGTATGGTGGGGCTGTCTGGCACTGGGTCTAATGCGGGCCGACCGCGGACACTCGACACCTGTGCTGGCGGTTGCCTGGCGCTTATTGGCAGCATTAGCGCTCGGGCAAGTCTTACTATACGGATTGTTTAAAGGCAACCCGCTGTGGAATGACTATTCTAACGGGTCCTGGCCGCTATTTAATCTGGTGACGCTGAATTACGGGGTTCCCGCTTTATTGGCCGTCATCGGTACTTTAGAGGCCCGTCGTCGGAAATTACTATATAGTACGCAGGGCGGCGCAGCGGCCGCATTTATATTAAGTTGGGTATTCTTGACACTGACTGTCCGCCATGCCTTTCAAGGCCCGGTGTTGCATGGTCCCGATCCTGAAAACGCGGAATGGTACGCTTATTCTGCGGTGTGGCTGGCCTATGGCGGCGGATTACTAGCGCTTGGTGTTCGGTTTGCAATCCCGGCGCTTTGTTCTGCTGCAATGGGCGTGATCATTGTCACAACGCTTAAAGTCTTCATCTTTGATATGAATGCGTTGGTCGGCCTGTTGCGCGTTGCGTCCTTCCTCGGGCTCGGGCTAGTGCTTATGCTGATTGGTCGACTCTACCAGCGCACCACTCTTAAGCCTAGATCCGTTGCGCGATCCGTTCCACCAACTGAGGTGCCGCCGCCATAACCGCCTCAATCCGTGCTTTCAAAGCATTCAGGCTAACCGGCTTGACCAGATAACCACTGGCTTGCAACTCTTTGGCGCTAAACACGGCTTCATTGCCTGCGTCCGCGGTCAGCATCACCACCGGCGTTGCCGCCAAATCGGCTATTTTGACCGCACGCACTTGTTTTAGTAATTCCAGCCCGCTAATCGGTGTCATGTGAATATCACAAAAGACAATATCAGGCCGGGTGCGCAACAGTTCTAATAAACCTTCCTTGCCATTGGCAGCCTCGGCAATTGAACGGATGCCAAGCTGACGCAGCAAGTTGCGCACGATCTGGCGTGTGTAACTCTCATCCTCAACCAACAAGACTTTAAGCTTGGTAAACTCGGTGAAGGACATCGCCTTCCTCCTTTTTTATCTTAAACTGACGGTCGCCTCGACCAGCTCTTCAAGGGTCTGTGCCAACAGCCCTGCCATCAAAGAAGCCGTGTCCAAGTCATCACCATCAATGCAGTTTTGAACATCGCCGGCAAGTTGCCACAACCGGCTTGCACCGACCGATGCCGAAGCACCCTTCAAAGTATGCGCCGCGGCCCGGGCGGACGGCGCAGCACCGGCAGCCAAACCGGTCTCGATTTCCTCAATCATACCGGGCACGGAAGATAAAAATGAAGTGAAAAAACTTTTCGCGTCACCGTCAAGCGCCCCGAAGGATTCACTAAGCCGGGCCGGGTCGAAAATGGCCGGGTCGAAGCTCGGCGCGGTGACTTTCTTTTCAGTTGCCGAACTCGCCGGACGACGTAAAGCCGCGGCAACAGGTAGTCTGGATTCAAGTGCCGCCGTCAACGCACGACTATCAATCGGCTTGGTCAGGTAACCATCCATCCCGACTGCAAGACAATGTTGCGCGGCCTCGCTCATCGCGTCGGCGGTCAGAGCCACGATCGGCAACCGCGGGCGGTCCTCGTCCGCCGCTTCCAACTTCCGGATCTCCGCCGTGAGTTGAAAACCATCCATTTCCGGCATATGGCAGTCGGTTAGCAACATGCCATGCCCACCGCGCTCCAGTAGTTTCAACGTTTCGATGCCGTTACCGGCAATTTCATGGGCATAGCCGAGCCGGCTGAGCAGGCGACATATCACAATTCGATTGGTAGCGTTATCCTCAGCCACCAGAACAAGGGCATTTTCGGCCCTGGCCTCTTCAACCGGAGGCGGCGACCAAGCCATGTTGCCGTCACCGGAGCTTCGCTGGTCAAGCCGCAACCGCCCGAGCGCCGCACCGATCGCGCACCACAAGCGTTGACGTCGTAAAGGCAAAGTCAAGGTTGCAACCACTCCGGCGCGTTCGGCCTCGGTCAGCGACGAAACGAGTCCGCGCGGCCCGGCCAAAATAATCCGTCGGCTCTGTTCGGCGCCATCGCAGGCAAGCCTTAACGTATCCTGCCCTGCGCCGGACAAACATAGTAGAAAAACCGGAGATGGCAGATCTGGCACAATATCCGGAAGCTGGTCCAAACATTCGCACCATTCTGCATCAATGATACCGGCGGCCGCCAGTAATTTTTCTATGGCGGGCTGCCGAGCCGCGCTAAAGCCGGCCACAATCAGCTTTGCATCATTGATCGCGACTTCAGGCACCAGCGGGGCCGGATCAAGCACGGTCAGGGGCAATTCAAAGAAAAACTGCGAGCCATGACCAATCTTGGAGTTAACCCCGATCGTGCCACTCATCATTTCGCACAATCGCCGACAAATCGATAAACCCAAACCGGTGCCGCCATATTTACGCGCCGTCGAAGCGTCGGCCTGAACAAAAGGCTGAAACAGCCGGCCGCATTGCTCTTCCGTCAAGCCGATACCGGTATCACTAATCACAAAGCGCACGCTCTCCGCAGTAACCGCGCTTACCGACAAAGTCACGGAGCCCTGTTCGGTAAACTTAACCGCATTACCGGTTAGATTAAGCAGTATCTGGCGAATTCTGGTCGGGTCTCCCTCCAGCTTACCCGGCAAATCGGGCGATATATCAACAATCAGTTCAAGACCGCGCTCTTCCGCGCGCGCCGCCACAAGTTCGGCTGTCGCCTCAACTAACTCAATCGGTGAGAATTGTACTTTCTCAATTTCCAACCGCCCGGCTTCGATTTTAGAAAAGTCCAAAATATCATTGATAATCGTCAGCAAAGCCCCTGAGGATTGACGAATAACCGTCGACATACTACGCTGGTCTTCGGTCAGCTCAGTCTGTTCCAGCATTTCGGCCATCGACATCACGCCATTCATTGGCGTGCGAATTTCGTGGCTCATGACGGCAAGAAACGAAGATTTGGCCCGGGTCGCTTCCTCAGCACGGTCTTTAGCCTCGCGCAATTCAACGGTAAGTTGGCGCAGACTCAGGGCATTATCGCGGAAACGAGCCAGTGCTTTCGCCAACGCACCGATTTCGTCGGTGCGTTCGGTGGCGGGAACCTCGTGCTCAAGATCACCGCCCGCCACCGCCGACATCGCGTCGGTCATATCACCGAGCGGACCGACCACCCGCAGGCGCACCGCCGAGGCCGCATAAAAGAATGAGCCAAAGGCGATCATTAAAATAACGGACAAACTAAACATCAAGTTCCAAATCATGTCGGTCGAGGCCCGATAAATAGCGCGCCCATCACTGATTTGTTGGGTTGCCAGCCGATCTATGACTGAAAGCAACGGATTAATCGATGGATACATCACCCGTGCGATATAAGTACTAAGCCCGGCGACATCCTGACCATCGACAATATCAGCTAATTCATCGAGCGCGGCGTCGGCCTCGGCCATGCGCGCCTCAGCCTCGGGGATCAACGCATGGTTATTGTCACCGGGCTTACGTTCCTTATAATCTCTCCATGCCGGCTGTAAGAACTTACGACTGTCGACTATTACCCGTGATCCCTGTTCCCAGCTAAGATCACCGGTTCGTACCCGCACTGCGGTTACAATTCCGGCGCCAGTATAGCCATCAGATATTTCCTTGAGATCAAGCGAAGGCAACAGCGCGTTACCATAAAGCCGATCAACCAAAGTTCGTGCCGAGATGACCGCAAACACACCGCCGACCGACATCACCAGCATCAAAGAAGCAAATCCGGCCAAAACTAAATAAGAGCGGCTGCGAATACTCATGGCCAGGGCCTCGTGCTCGGTGGTTCTGAATATCCCGACTCTATGGAACCATCCCCATAACTCTGTCCATTGATTTTATGCGGTGCGTCGGTTAACGCCACCCGCACCCCGGTTAGCGGTTGGCGGAGCGAAGCGGTGGTGGCATGATGCCCTTGCTCTTTAAACAGCGGATCGAGACCGGAGGCGATGGAACGTTGGATCGGGGACACGCTCGGCGCGCTCAACCCAGGGCACTTGACCCTGAGCCTGATTCGGCCGGCGCTCGACCTGTTTCGCTCGGAGACCGTGGCGCCCAACCTGTCGGCGCTGATGGTGGTGAGTGCCATTGTCCTGATTGCGGTGTGCTGGCGCGGTCGGGTCCGCCCGGCCTTGGCGGTGCTCGATCAGCGTATCGCCTTCCTTAAAGGCTGTGATTCGCCGAGCGAATTTTATGATCGGATCGATCAATTTGATCTTCTGATGAACGAGTCGAAGTTTCTGGCGCATGGTTGGTCGGAATTTATTGAAACCTGCCTGTTTACTCGAAAGGAAGGGAAGGTCTCGGTCGAGATATCTATTCGGCCGGCGGTTTTCATTAATATAGAGGATTCCGAACATTCCGGGCTACGGGTGTTATGGTTTCATCATTTGTCGGGAATTTTCGTCGGTGTCGGGCTGTTGCTGACTTTTATCGGTTTGGTTGCCGCCCTCTATTTTTCTTCTTCGGCAATTAATTTGGTCATTGACGGCGCACAAGGCATTTCGGCAGCCGAGCAAACCAAGGCTGTTCAAAAGGCATTGGCACAATTGCTCAATACTGCGACATTCAAATTTTTAACCTCGATTGCCGGTCTCGGCTGCTCGATCGTGCTCGGGTTGTTTCAACGGCGCTGGAGTGCTTTACTGGAGCAACGCTATCAAGAACTGTGCCGAGAGTTGGAGCGTTGCACTTTAATTGTTACGCCTGAGCAACTGGCTAACCGGCAGCATCATGAATTATGCACGCAAAGCGAGTTGCTGAGAGAATTGCCGGCTCGAATTGGACCTGAATTTGCTCGTGCATTAGAGTCAGCATTATTACCTGTGGTTGAGCGACTTGACGAAGCTAACCGGAATGCGGTTACCGCCGGCTCTTTACGTGAGCTGAAGTCCGTCGCGGAAACTTTTGCCACATTACCACTGCGCATGACCACTGCAACCGATGATTTACAGCGAACACTTTCGGAATTAGCAGCCGGAATTGAGGCCTTTCAGAGCAGGGTCGTGCCGGCACCGGATAATCGCGCGCAGCGCGAAACCGAGGCCGCGCTAATAGCCGAATTGGCACAGACCATTGGACGACTTGAGTCGGCGTGGCAAAACAACGCGAATTCCGTGGCCGACCGCTTTCTCGATTCGGCCAACGCGGCCCGCGAGGTTTCGTTTCAAAACGTGGCGCGACTGGAAGACGCCCTTGAAAAGATTGCCACCGCCGGGTTGCGTGCCGGTGAAGGGGTCGGTCGCGCCGCCCTTGAGGCCAAAGAATCGCTTGATCGGTGCTCGCAACAGGCGTCGGATCAACTGATCGAAGGCTCGCAACAGGTGTTAGGACGCTTCGGGGAGACGGTTGACCGGCTTTGGCAGCAGATTGACGGGCTGAATCGGGCACTTGGCAGCGTTGAGAACCGTATCGGCGGCCATATCACCGCTCTTGACGGGGTAAACCGCTCGACCCGGGAGACCGGAACCGCTTTGGCCGAAACCGCCCGCACGGTCGGAATCGCAACCGCACCACTCGCCCGGGTCGGTGAAGTGATGGCGGTATCGATGGACGCGGTGTCACGCTCGGTTGCGGTCACGGTCGATACCTTGAAGGAAAGCCAGCACCAGGGGCAAAACCTGGCCGCTGATTTGCGTGACACGCTTCAGAGATTACAAGCAATATGGGGACAACATGAGAATAGATTCGTTGAGGTTGATGATAGTTTGTCGCGCGTGCTGACCTCTATTATTGAGCATGTCGATGCTCATGGCGGAGCATTGCGCGACCATGTGGTCAAGATTGACACCCACCTTGCCCAGACTGTCAATAATTTGGCCGGCAATGTCGAAGCGCTCCAGGAAACGGCCGCCGAGCTGACCAGGGCCGTGTCCGGGATTCGCAAATTGGTCGAAGCACTGCCTGCCCCGCCCCTCCCCTCTCACCCGATTCGTCCCGAGCCGGTCAGGGAATAAAGCCGATGGCTTTCAAACGTCTTCCCCGTAAATCTTTGCCAGTCGAGGAAAATTATTTTATTTCCATGACCGACATGATGGTCGGCATGGTATTTTTGTTTATCATTACATTGATGTTTTTTGCAATGAAATTCAACGATGTTTCCGTTAAGGAAACCGAGGTTATTAATACTTTACTGGATTCGAAAAGCACCAGAGCTAACTTGTTACAAAAAATCAAAGTTGTAATGTTTGACAAGGGCTTTATGGTGGAGCTTGACCGAGACAACGGTTTACTGCATTTGCCTGAAAATATCATGTTCGACAAGGGCGGCTATTACCTTAATGCGCAAGGCCGCAAGGCTGTGGTGATCCTGAGCCGGGCTTTATCGGAATTACTGCCCTGTTTTGCTTCGGTCCGGCCCGAGTCGTGCCCACATTCTCCTCATAAGATTGAGGCGGTTTTCGTCGAAGGCCACACCGATTCCGATGGTGACGACAACACCAACTGGGATTTATCGATTCGCCGCTCGCTCAATACGTATCAGTTTATGATTGAATCGCAACCTGAGCTGTCTCGGTTGTTAAACCATAGCGGTCAGCCTTTTTTCAGTGTCTCAGGCTATGGGAAACACCGTCCGACCCGACCGAATGACAGTGATGATAATAAACGAAAGAATAGACGAGTCGATATCCGCTTGGTCATGGCAGAACCGAAAGCCGATGAGGTCGGTATCGACCCATGAACCAATTCAGGGCACTACAAACCGACAGCATGCTGCATGAGGGTAATGTTATAATATGGTGGATGGTAATCACTCCCCCTCTGCCCGCCCTTGACATTGCGCGTTGGAGCGGTTGGCTCGATAATACTGAAAATGCACGCGCTGAGCGCTTTTATCGGCAAGAAACACGAGAAACTTTTATTGCGGCCCATGCCTTAACCCGCCGTTTACTAGCAGAGTACACCGGACAGACTCAGCTTAACCTTCCGTTTTCCTTTGGCCGGTTTGGAAAACCGGAAATATCACCCGAATCCGAGTGGCGCTTTAGCCTGTCCCATACCGGCGGCTTGGTCGCCTGCGCACTTGCCCGTGGCGCCGAACCGGGACTTGATGTTGAAACTCTGGCCCGCCGTAGTGATGTCGTTAAATTGGCTGAAACTTTTTTCACGCCGATCGAAACGAGCCGGCTGCGCGAAGTCTCTGAAAGTAAAAGGCGCGCCTATTTCTATCGCTTGTGGACGCTGAAGGAAGCCACTCTTAAAGCAACCGGCAAAGGACTGCATGCAAAACTGAATGAATTTTCAATCGAGCCCGGCTCGCCTCCGACAATTCAGTTCGGCCCCGACAGCACCGACGACCCGGCCGACTGGCATCTCGAACAATGGCAACCGACCCGGAAACATATCATGGCGCTGGCGCTGCGCCGTCCTTCGGTGCGGCCGACAACCACGATCTTGCGCCGCTTACAGGCATCGGACTTGTAATCACTTTTCGCCGGCGATTCGTTCCAACTCCGGGATGTCGCGCTCGAAAAGATTGCTCGATATTTCACGCACAGCTCCCGCACGCTTCAACTCTCCCACCGTCCGGCTGGCCGTTTCCGGTGTAACACCGAGCAAAGCACCAACATCCTCGCGGCTGAACAACTGAAACCGAACGCCCTCACGTGAAGGCAGCATCAAAAAGAGCCGAGCCAAACGCTGGCGTGCGCTACCGCTGGTAAATTCTCGCAGACACGCTTGGGTCTGCACCATCGAGTCATGCCACTTGTTAATCAACTGAGTGTGAAGTTTCGGCGCCAACCGCAAAACAACTTCTTTAGGAATCCGGCAGACGGTCGAAGATTGCAAAGCAATGGCCGTATGTTCATACGTCCCACACGACATGATTTCCAGTCCGCCCACATGACCTTGCCCAAGCAGATTGACAATTCGGCGGGTACCGTCGGGCAAATACTGCTCAAGCTTTAGCAAGCCTTCTCGAATTGTATAGAGAGACCCGCCGGCATCCCCGGCACAATAAAGCTGTGTCCCCGGCGGCAGCCAGATATCCTCGATCGGCAGATGAATCGAACTGAAATCCTCGCTGGTCAAATCGGCAAACAGCACAAGATCCCGAATAGCGCAGGACGCACATTCCGCAAGACCATGCCAGGCCGCTTGAATCGCCAGATCGCGCAAGTGCTCGTTCCTCACGTAAGGGTGCAAACCTGCGCCACCCTGGTCTCAACATGACTGCGCCATAATGCCGCAGTGCGCGCCGCAATAAAAGTGGCTTGAGCTGTCAATTCGCAATGCGCCCCCGTCAAGAGTCCCATAATCGGTACCCGTCAAGTTCGATCGGTCCGGAGGATTCCGTGAAGGTAAAAGTTACATTCGACGTCAGCATGGCCCGCCTGGTCCACCTCGACTGGCTGGTTCGGATCGAGCGCGCGATGGCGCAAGGCCAAGGTGGCGCCCCCGCCGCGATTCAGTATTACCGGGATTGTGAACTCGGCATCTGGCTACATGGTGAAGCGCGAACCCGCTATCGCGGCTGCGAAGACATCAAGCGTTTGACGGTCGAGCATCGCCGGTTTCACCATGCGGTTGAACATGCTCTGATTGCACTGCATGACGGTGATTCAGTTAAAACCCGTGAATATCTGGTCGGCGCCCAGCACATCAGCAAAGATATCATCTATTTGCTGACTCTGGTTGAGCTGAGGAATTTAGAATTTATCAATCGCCCCTCACTGGCTCGGGCCGTTATCTCTTCAATCGGCGGCTTTTTTGATCCGCATCCGCGTTGGCTAGAGCCGCCGGCTAATAAGAATGCCAGCGTATCACTGGATATTACTTATGCCAGACTAGCCCATTTGCGCTGGGCCGCCGGTCTTGACCGCGGATTTCGGAACTATGGTAAAGGTGTGGCGCTCCAGTCACATGATTCGTGCGAGTTCGGCTCCTGGATCCAGCGGATCGGGCTGAAAAAATACGGGGACATGCGTGAAATTCCACTACTTGATATCGTTCACCGCGAGTTTCACGAAGCAGCCGCCCGCATTATTCGATGCTTGCAAGACCGGATGATCCAGCGCGCAGACGAAGCCTATGCCGATGTCCAAAATTTGAGCCGCGAAATCGCCTATCTCTTGACACTGATCGAATTTCAGCTTGACGATGGCATTCGACGTGAAACTCCTGCTGTCGATCATGATTTGAAAGCCGGTGCATCACCATGTTATGATGCTCAACATTGTTCCCATGACCAGCAAGGCAAGCTCGCATCATGACAGTCGGTATTAATAGAGCTTCAACCGAAATCGACCATGTTTCGGATAAGGCGACCGTTGCCGGTGCGGCATTGGGCGGAGTCGCCGGAACCATGATCGGCGGCAATGCGGGGCTGGCCCTGGCCTCGCATCTCGGCCTGTGTGCACTCGGCAGTGTCGCCTCTTGCGGGTTGCTCATTCCACTGATCGGAACCGTGGTCGGCGGGGTCGCCGCCAGAGAATGGATCGAAGGCCGGATCGAAACCCGGGACCAGGCAATAAAGAGGCAGCGCCGGAAAGCGAAAAGAAAGCAGACTGGCAAAAAATCACTTTTTTCGTTCACTCGTTAATAAGAGAGTACTGAGATATGCCGGTTACACCACTTTGTCCTTTGGGTAATGTTCCCGGAGCGGGAATGGGAATTGGGGCGGGTCACGGCTTGCACATGGGAGCCGGCGGCGCATTGCTCGGCTATCCCGCTGGGTCCGGACTTATGGGGGGCGCGGCTGCGGGCTCAACCGGAACGGCAAAAGGGATGACCGCAGCACTTGGACCAAACCCGGCGACGGCGGCAACAACCGGCGCAAGTAAAGTTGCCGCGGCCGGTGTTACCGCCGGCAGTAAGGGTTTCGGCTATGGCCTGAGCGTCGGTTTGGGATTCTGGGGGCCGGCATTGCTGGCCGGCATCGGCGCCGCCGGCGCTTATGCCCTGTGGAAAAGCTATCGCAGCACCCGACCGCCAACCGAAGACGAGGCTGAACTCTCCGAAGCACTGAATTCGCGCCGATAAAGTCTTAAAAAATCACCATGGCCGGCTTAAATACGGCCATGGTGGTTCGTCCCGAATTTGTCGAAGCCGGAGGCAGCGCTTACCTTAGTGCGCCACATGCTCCGCCAGTGTTACAGTTGTTGCGGCGCCGTCGGTACGCATGAATTTAAGGCTTTTTCTGCAATCCCGACCGGTCGGGCATGTACCTTCAACTAATAACTCATCACTATTTTTGGTCAGGTAAAATAATTTGGTATTTGCCTTATCACCATAGGGAATGACGCCAGCCGTATATCGGTGAATTAATCCGGAATGCTCACGACAAAGTCTTTGCCCCGGCGCTACGGCGAACACATCTTCTTCGGATACTAGAGAATACTGATCAACATAAAGAGTTGCATCAGTATGATTGTTGATACAGGCTCCCGACGCCGATGAAACCGAACCGAGCATGAGTACCGTTCCCAGCACACCGATAGCTTTCATCCTTGCCTCCTTAAGTACAGAACCATGCGATACGAGCATCGCACTGAACCAAACGTTTAGTGGTCCGATTCAAATGACGGACGGAAATCACCCGTCACTTTCGGAACACCGGTTAAAACCCCGTAAGGGCATTAACTTAAGGTTAATCCCTTAGCGTGGCCCTTGTCGATTGTCATGCTGCACCGCAAACTGCGGTATTTTGTCGCACTTATGCTAATTTGACTGATCTTGGGTGCTGAACATCTGCTAAAAATATTAACAGTGGGGGTTGAATAAGCAGCGCATCTGATGCTGCTTATTCAATCAGCTTGCGTATAAATAACGAAAAATGTCCAATTCGACCTTACTACCAACGAGCTGCGACGTAGGGGCGAATGCGATAAGGGGCGGAGCCGAATATATGTCTCGTGGACGCATTTTAATTGCCGACGACAACAAAACCATGATTGCTTTTGTGCAATCTGCATTGGAATTACTTGGTTATTTTGAAGTCGACACCGTCGGTAACGGCTCACATGCACTCGATATGATTTTGCGCACGCCCTATGCGCTGGTCGTGCTCGATCACGAAATGCCGGGCATGAAGGGGTTGGAGATCATCCGCGCGACAGCACGGCTTCGGCAAGGAGCCGTGCCCGCAATCGTTTTGATCACCGCCACCGTTAGCCCCGAGATCGTCGAGGCTATTCAATTAGAGCGTCTTCCGGTTTCCGCCTTGATCGCCAAGCCATTCTCAATTCAAGAGTTTCAGAAGCGGATCGCAAAAATTCGGATTCAACAAACCTCAAGCGGCACCCTCGATACTGATGAAGGGCATGTACGCCGCACGCTTTATTACGGAGAAACTCCGCGGCTGGCAATCAAAGTTATCGATACTGGCAACTTTGTCGGTGCGTTGTTTCGAGGTCGCCCGTGCAGAGAAGACGGAGCAACCATCAAATTTGCTTTCGATGCCGCCATTGCCGCTAAACCACAAATTGTTGTTGCCAATGTCTCAGAAGTAGAAAACCCGGATGAATTTTTCTTGGGATTCCTGCTGATTTTTCTTGGAACTTTTATCGATAGCGGCCGAAGGTCTTTTGCCATCCTCGGCGATAAGCCGGGCTGTAACCGATTTATTACTCTTGGATTTGACCAGCTGATTCCTTCCTATGATACCGCCGAGAAGTTCTATCTCGAAATCGGCTATGATCCAAATGCCGATAGCAAGACATAACCATCAATCACATTCAAGACTTGCTGCTGCTGCACACTCTGTGCTTATTTAGATGGTAGCGTTGGACGTGCAGCGAAATCCCTCGCGGCAGCCTGGCGAAAAATGAAGGTCGGGCCGCGATGTCAAACCTCAGTGCGAGCGCTTTCAAGGCACTGTTCGACAGTCATGTCTTAGACATCTGCGACAATTTGCGAAAGCTGGATGATGACGGCACCAGCTTTATCGGCGTTAGTGCCAACCAGGAACATCACGAGGTCATTGTCGACAAATACAATGGATTTATAAAGTGCTTACGCGACCCGAAGCAGGTCGATGAAAGGCCGAATAAATTTAGAGAACTCGTGTCATATATTACGCTTCATTTTATTTTTGAAAACAAGTATATGGCTATGCTTAATTATCCCGACTATGAGAAGCATAAAACTCAGCACAAGAATTTTATCGATAACATTAACGGCTATAACTATAAGATTCGCAGTGGGGAATCCACCGTTGACGACATGGTCTTGTATATCGGTCATTGGCTAATCGGCCATGTCCTGATTACAGACAAGCAGTTCAGCGACTTCGAGGCGACCCACCCCGATGCCGCTGCACACCGAACCTGAACTCGCGCCGTCATTAACGTCATTTATTGTGGTTTCGCTCGGGCAAACGGCTGATAAACTTTGTCTGTAGTCGTCAATTTGTAGTGTTCGATCAGCCAGAGCAGGCGCTTTTCGGTTTGGGTTTGCAGACACTCCGCCAAGCCGGGCCCGGGCCGACCGACATGCAGATGCTCGGCACAGGCTTTGTCGCGCTGACGAATCCAGGCTCGCTGGTTCTTATGCAAGCGGCCATTCAGATTTACCCCCGGTAGCGCGCGGGCATCGCGATAGGCGTAACCCATGGCGCAATCGGCGGTCATCAACTCGATTTTCGTGCAGATCGTGCGGGATATTGCATCATCGGCCAACGCACAGCTGTACGAAGGGCGATAGCGGCACTCCCCGCCTTGCACGTTTTGGCTGGCCGATGCCGGGGCCGCGCCCATCATCACCGCTATGATCAAAAGGATAAGTCTCATGGTTTTGAACGCTCCCGTGCCTGCCCGATAATGCCGCTATTGCTTTCGGATCACAAGCGGCAACCAACCTGGTCCCAGGCGACGCAAACCGCTGTGCCCTTATTAAAACTCCTGTATTCTTCGCGTGTGCACAAATACCGCCGAAAGGGCGAGCCATGGATGCGGCAATCCTGATTTTCGCATGGTTCTGGACGGGTCAGGCGCCGGCCGGAATGCAGGTTCCGTTTCCATCGATGGCATCCTGTCAAGAAGCGCGGCAAAACCTGTTCGATGACCGCAAACGCGCGCTGGGGGAAGCCGGCGGTGCCGGGCATCGTGTTCCGCAGCTTTCGGCAACCTGTGTGGCCGCAGCACCCCCGGCCGTCCTCCCCGCCCTCAAAGCAAGCGAGCCCGCATCTCAACCATCTCCGGTTGCTACGCCTCCGGCCGCAGCGCCCGCCCAACAGCCAGTAACACCGGCCGGTTTGGAATGGTTAGTTAGTCGGCCGGTTAATTTACTCGATTGGGGCCTGCAAAAAGCGGTCAATACGATAGAAGCCGTTCATGCAATCAAAGTAATTTATCAAGTTAACGGGGCGGCCGCCGAAGACTTTGTTAATGTTGATTTTTCTCTGTCTGAAGCCGGGCACCTTAAATACACGATTCAAGGCGCTGTGACCGCTCGATTACCGGAAATGGTTAATGAAACTTATTGTATCGCCGCGGTGAAAGCTTGGCGAGAGGCCGTGCTGAAAATCAATGGTGACAACCCGTTAGCTTCAATAGAAGACTGGTTTATCCGGGCTGATCGCAACCCGGCAGAGCGTCCGCCTAACCTGGCCGAAAGTATTGCCGCTGGTTTCGACTTTAAGATGACGATCAATGGCCTGGGACAACAGCCCGGCTTGAGTTGCCAGACCGCCTTTGTCGAGGAGCCGACCGCACCCGCGAAATAACCGGCACTAAAGCCACGCTTCCATTTACTAATTCCGATGATATGATCCGGCATACCTCGCAGCGGGGCCGCGGGGATCGGTACAGTGAGCGGAGGAAACCGGTGAGCTATTCTCAGGAAATCAGCCGTGATCGTCGTGGCGCATTCTTATTTCTGGTCGATCAATCGCGCTCGATGGACAAAGAATTCAGCCGTGACGAAGCGGGAAACACCATAAATCGTGCAACCGTTGTCGCCGATGCATTGAATTCCACGCTGGAAGAGCTGGTTAACCGCTGCATGCGTGATGAAGGCGTGCGTGATTATTTCGATATCGGCATCATCGGCTACGGCCGGACTCATCGCCCTGAATTTTGTTGGCGCAAGGGATTGGCCGGACACCGCTTGGTCTCTATTTCCGAAGTCGCGGCCAACGCAGAGATTGAAGAACGCGAAATTACCACCGTCGTTCGCGGTCAACAAGTCACCGAGCAGGTGACCGCATCGCGTTGGATCGAGCCGGTTGCCGGTGAAAGCACGCCGATGAATGCAGCTTTCCGGTTGGCAATCGCGACCCTTGAAGAATGGATATATAAGCATCCGACCTCATTTCCGCCAATGGTGATCAATATTACCGATGGTATGGCGAACGATGTCAGTTCCGAAGATGAACTGTTATCAACGGCTCAGCGTTTGACCGCGCTTAAGACTTCGGATGGCAATGCTCTGCTGATCAATTGCCATATTTCCGGAGGAAATGAAGCGCCGGTTCTATTCCCCTGGAACCCGATGCAGTTGCCGCGCGACCCATATGCAAAGCTATTATTTGATATGTCGAGCGAACTGTCGCAACGTCACCGCGCGATTATCTGCGAGATATTCGAACGCGATCTCGAGTCGACACCGACCGTTCGCGGTCTGGCGTTCAATGCCGACGCGGTAGCTCTGGTTAAATTACTTGATATCGGCACCCGTCAAGCTTTCACCTTCGCGCCGCCGCCCGAGCCGGCCCGCGCGACGCGGCGCGGCTGACGCCGGATGTCCGAAGAACCGGAAAATCCGGAAGAGCCGGAGGAACTGTCCGCGGCTCTAAGCCGTGAGGTGGCGGAGTTGGTCGAGCAGCGCCACGCGTTGCTGACCGAAATTGCGGCGCTCCGCCGCACCCGGCAAGACTTGGCCGAAGCGATCGCCACGGCGGAGTCACGTCACGCTAGGGTAGCGGAACAAACCTTAGAGGCCCGTGAACGGAGACAAAGCCTTGCCGGAGAGGTAATGGCGCTGTGCGGTGAACGAGCAACACTTATCGAACGTGTATCGGCGCTGCGAATTGCGGCAATCGAATTGGAATCAGGCCAATTGACCACAATTCCGCTGCCTCCGTTGGCCATGATCACTCCGGCCGGCCCGGAACCGATTGCTACGCCGCTCCTCAAACCTGAGCCGCCTCGGGATTCACCCGTTCCGGATGAAGATAATAACGAGTGGACTGTATTATCAACGGTATCCGGCCGTGCGGGCGCGCGCTGGTTAGCCCGTGCTTGTTCCGTGGTTAAGCCGCGCAATGATCACTATGAAATTGGCCAAAACATTGTGGTTCGCCAGAATGAAGACCGATTCAGACTGTCCTCGACCGCAACCGCTATCGTGGCGGCGGTGGCCGACGGCGCCGGTTCATCGGGACTTTTTTGCGGTCCGTGGGCACAGGAGTTGGTCGGGCGATTGCCGGCCGCGCCAATCGAAGATATCGACGCGTTAAATCAATGGCTTGATTGCTTTTGTCTCGACTTTCGTAAGACCATGGCCGCCCGGTGCAAGGCCGACCCGCCGAAACACAGTAAATTCGTGCGCGAAGGTTCCTGTGCCACTTTGACCGCCTGCTGGTTGACTGTGGAAGACCAGGGTTTGACTTTACGTTGGCTCGGCTATGGCGACAGCCCATTATTAGTGCTTGATCGCCGTAAAAAAGAGCCCGAAATAATGATTTCACACCCGCCCGATCTTGCTGCCTTCGAGCGAGATCCGTATTTACTCAACTGGCAAGCCATGCCGGACGCAAGGCGACTGAATACCGGTAAATTGGACCTGCCCGCCCGAGCATCCGTTATTTTGGCAACCGATGGCATTGGAAAATATCTGATGCGCAGCCTGTTGGTGGACCGCAGCGGCGCCACGATTGCTGAAACCCGCAACCATCTTGACAGCGACACGAGTTTTTCCGCCTTGGTCGCCGCGCGCTGCGAAGACGGCGTGCTTGCCAATGATGATTCAACCGTGATCATGATAGAAATCGAGCAGGATGTGCCATGACCCTTCCTCTGATTGCCGATTACAAGACCGCGGTTGCGAACGCCAAGATCAGGTTTGCAACACTGAAGGTTACGCCTCAACTTGATGCGCAGCGTCACCCGCGTTTTTTGGCCGGTAACTTTGCCGGCGTGTTTAAGGTCTGCAATGCCGATGGTGCCATGCTCGCGGTCAAATGCTTTACCAGGGATATGCCCGACCTGGAAAAACGTTATCGGGCTTTGACTAAGTTCTCTAAGACAGCTAACGCGTCTTATCTGGTTGATTTGGAGTATCTGCCAACCGAACTTTACGTCACGTCTTCAATTGCCGCAGCCGGTGATTACGCAGCCGTAGTCATGCCCTGGTTGGAAGGCACCACAATCGGGGTTGCGACCGAGACACTGTGCCGCCGTGAAAACCGCCGGGCGTTGGCGGCCCTGACCCGGGCTTGGGCCAAGCTGTGCTATAATATGCTGCAACGCGGGATCGCACATGGCGACCTGAAGCATGACAATATTATTATTACACCCGACAGCAAGCTGAAGTTAATCGACTATGACTCGATGTACCTGCCCGAGTTAAAGGGCCTGCCCTCGACCTTGCTCGGCGGGATCAACTGGCAACATCCGTTACGGCACGGTAATCATTTTGATGAAACCATCGATCATTTTTCAATTTTAGTTATGTTACTGTCCTTGCGCGCCTTGACCTTTGAGCCGGGTTTACTCGAGACTTATACGAATGGTGAGAACCTGATCCTGACGCGAGATGATTTCCAAGCTCCCGACTCATCTGCTTTACTAAAGCGTTTATCGGTTAGTGCGGATTATTACGTCCGTGACTGGACACGCGAACTGATCAAATCCTGCAAATCAAGCTCTATCCGAATCTCCGGTCTAAAAGATATGGTTGCCGCTGCCACAAAACTTGATGAAACGGCAAAGGATGCCGGAACAAAGCCGCTGTTTAAATTCTTCGGTCTTGCCGCCGGGCGCTAAACGCTCCAATTCATTGCAAATGACAATAATTCTCAATAGCCTATCATTCGAATATGCCAGAATGTTGTCTTGTTGAGCCGCAATGACTCGGGTATAGTTCGGGCTCTGTCCTTTCCCGAGCGGTGACCGCTGAAGGCCCCCGGGAGGTGTGAACCGATCGAAGGGGATTAAAGAATGGCTGTTCCGCTACTCGGACTTGAACAAGAAGCTGCAACACAGGCTGCCATGGCAAAGGTTGCCGGCGGGACTGCCGGAGCGGCCGTGGTTGCTATGCCCGCGGCCTCTTCCGGTGCGCAAGCCGTCGCCGCAAGCGGCACGATCTGGAGTGGCAAGGGCCTGAGCCTCGGCCTCGGTCTCGGTCTCGGCGCCTGGGGGCCGGTGCTAGTGGTTGCCGCAGGTGCCGCTGCGACCTATGCTTATTTAGAATATCGCCGCCGCCAGCTCGGCTCCGACGAGGAGATTGAGCAAAGCGAGCAGGACGAAGGCTTCTATCCGGCGCAGGGGTAAATCCGATGATTACACGTACACAATTGATGGCTGCCCTGAGTTATCTCGGAATACTATGCTTTGTACCGTTGCTGTTCGGCCGCAACGACCCCTTCGTCCATTTCCATTCCCGGCAGGGTCTGGTGATTTGGATTTGGGGTGTCATCGCTCTCTTCATGTTCCCTTTGCCGTTCGGCCGCTTTCTTTTTAGTTTTTCCTCAACCGTAATCCTGGTGTTTTCAGTGATCGGGTTGATTTCGGTTGCCCTCGGGCGGACATGGCGCCTGCCGCTGGTCAACGAGATGGCGGAAAAGCTCTAACTCCGACGTTGCAAAAGAATAGCCGGGTCGGCACTGTCGACCCGGCTTTATTTTTACCCGGATTTTGCAGTCATCATCGAACCGATGCGCCGCACATCCTAACTCCGGCCACTCTTCATGCCGGGGCGGGAGCGAGAATTAGAGGGCACCGACAATTTTTCCAAAGTTTGATAGATGCTTTCCGGCTCTTTTACTTTCGGTTCACCGGACGGCCCGGTGGCGACCCGCGGCGGCGGCTCGGGTGAGTAATCCCTGATCGGCGCCATCGCCGGGGCTGGACTGATAATGTCCGACCTGACTCTGGCGCTGAGATGCTCCTTCACCACCGCCTTAACCTGTTCCATGTCCTTAGCATTTGAGCGGCGGAACAGGTTGCGCCGTAGCCTCTTCATCATGACGCCCAACCCGTCGACCTCGGTTCGGACCGACTCCGACTCCGGCTCAACCACCAAGGTGCGCGACAGCAACGCCATGATCACGCTTAGAAAATCGGGGGCAACGGCAATCAAAAGAATCGTCACCATATCAAGAATACGCGGCACCTGCCCCGAAGCGACGACCGAAGACAAGTCATTCACCAACTCGGTCAAGCCGCGATATTTTGAATCGGTCAGATTTCGTTCGTTATCACGCAAGCCGGCCAATTTAATACGCAACCGTTCGAGATGACCGCGAAACTGCGCGGAAAGCCGACTGGTGCCTTCTTCAACCGGCAGAGTCCCCGCCGCGGTCACCGCCCGCTCGGCCAGCACGGTGTTAAGCCGTCCGAATTTCGACAGTGCCGCGTCGAAATCGGCCAAGCGCGCGCCGATGGTTTGTTGTTCACCTTCCAACTGACCGAGCGCCCGGGCCAGATCGGCGCCGATTATCGGCGGCCCCAACACCGGCGCACGCAAATTCTGATAGTTCTGCATTTCACTTTGCACGGCGCGGATTTCGCGGCAACGCCGACCGCAGCCTTTAATAACCCCAGGCTCCGGCTTGCTCAACTCGCTTTCCAGGCGCTGATCGAGATTGGTCAGAGTCGAGGTATAATTAACGGCAATCTGACGGTCGAGATCACGCAGTTCATCGGCAATCGATTGAAGCTGATTGCCCGATTCGACCTGCGCCGTTTCCGAACGCCGTTCGAACATGATCGAATAGGACGACATGAACACGGTCCAGGCGACGAATAAAAAGACCAACGGCGCCGCGGCAACCATGCTCCAAACTTCACGCTGCCCCATGCGATGCGGAGAAGCCAGCCTCAGATAAAAGTAAGTGATGGCGAAATGAACCAATCCGGCAAGAACATACGGCTGAGCCTCGCCGACAATTCCGGCGAACGCCGGCCGATACTGTGTTAATTGGATACCTGTGGCCGTCATTAACCAAGCATAAAAGGACGATAGTAGGATAACGCCCGTGCACAGCTTCCTTCCCATCATCACACCTTTCGCCCCGGTCGCGCCCTGGCGACCCGGTTCATGAGCGCACCGCCGTCGCCCGTGCCGTAACCAGTGTTTATACCGCGGATTCGGCAAAATGTCATGGTGCCGGTTTTCGACATTACGTTATTCTCGTCAAACCTTGTGCGAGGGTTTGTACCTTGAGCTTTTATAAGCGCATTCTTACCCGAACCGCGTTGCTTTTTATCGGCGTTTCCACGCTTGCCGCCGGAATCGGCTGGATTGCGGTGCTGAATCTCGATCGGGTTTTCTCAACCCGGTTCCACACTATCATCGAATCGGAAAAAAGAGCCATCACTGAGACCGCTGACGCGGTTAAACATCATGTCAGCGAAGAATTTCAGCAATTGCATAATCTTCCGGCCTTAATTGCCGACGATACCGAAGTTATCGCGGCGGCAGCCCGCTTCGGAGCGGGGGCGGCGCGTTCCGTTGACCCGAGTCGGGCGATTTTGTGGTCAAATCAGCCCGACCTGGCGGCCCTCAACCGGCATCTTGAGACGATTCGACGCGAACTTAAATTCGAATTTGTTTGGCTGCTTAATACCGCCGGCGATTGTGTTGCCGCTGCCGGTAACGCTGAAGACGCCAATCTGGTTGGGGTAAATTTCAGTAATCGTGAATATTTTAGCATGGCGATGTCGGGCAGCCGTTGGGCTCAATTTGCCGTCGGCAAGGTCTCGAAGACTCCGGGTCTTTACTTTTCGGCTCCGGTTCACAAAGACGGGGTTATTCTTGGAGTTGTTGCTTTTAAAGTCAGTTTGGATCGATTGCGCCACTGGGTTGACTTGAATAATATTTTTATAACTGATATCAATGGCGTGGTTATTCTATCCCATGAGCCAAGCTGGACCATGCACAGTATCAACCCCGTGCAAATCAAACAAATGCCGGAGGCGGCATTAGTTGCTCTTTATCGGCGTGTAAATATTGAACCACTCGGTTTAAGCGACTACGGAAGCAAAGAATTTCCTGATTTAATTCGTATCGGCTCCCGAGTGACACCGGTCTTAATTTCAGTTGCCAAAACAACTGAAAATGGGATCACTATTCACGCTTATTCAGAGATAAGAAAACTTGACGAAGCTCGCCGTGAAGGGCGAGACACGATTGTACTAATTACAGCCGGCTCCGCCGCATTATTAGCTGCGCTTTTAATTGCGGCAGCCTATTTCAGACGAACCCTTAGCGATAACACCGCACTGGCGTTCCGCACCACGGAATTAGTCAAACTGACCGAGCAACTGGATACGCAAACCCGAGTCGCTAAGGAAGCTAACGCTGCCAAATCGGATTTTCTGGCGAATATGAGCCACGAAATCCGGACGCCGATGAATGCGATTCTCGGGCTGTCTTCGCTTGCCCTGAAAACGGAGCTTACCGAAAAGCAACATGATTATCTGAACAAAATCACTTCTTCGGCCACGGCCCTGCTTGGAGTTATCAATGATATTCTCGATGTCTCGAAAATAGAATCCGGTAATTTTACACTGGAGCATATCCCCTTTAGCTTGGACACGGTATTCGACTCGGTTTCCAATGCAACCCTTATCAGGGCTTTTGACAAGGGTCTGGAGCTTTTATTTCACGTCTCTTCCGACGTACCCCGGGTCATGGTCGGCGATCCGTTGCGACTGGGACAGATACTGCTTAATCTGGTCGGAAACGCAATTAAATTTACTGAGCATGGCGAAGTCCGCATTACCGTTACTTCGGGAGAGATCCGCGGCTCAATAATTGAGTTGCTGTTTACTGTCAGCGATACCGGCATCGGTTTAAGCGAGGCGGAACTCTCCCGACTGTTCAAGCCGTTTTCCCAGGCCGACGCTTCGACCACCCGGCGCTATGGCGGCACCGGACTCGGGCTCGTGATCTGTAAACGCCTGACGGAAATGATGAATGGTACGATTTCCGTGTTAAGCACCCCCGGCGTCGGGACCGAGTTTTCCTTTAGCGTGGCCCTGGAGCTATTCAAGGATGGTAGTGGTGAGGCCGGACCACTACCCGGTTTGCTGGATGGTTTGCCCTCAATGATGCGCGATATGCGTGTTCTTTTGATTCATCATATTAAAGCGATTGTTGTTGATGATCACAGTGGCGCGCGCGACCTGCTGGCTTCGATTCTAAACGACTGGTCGATTGAGGTTGAAACCGCCGCCTCGGGACCGGAGGCGCTTGAAAGAATTGTGGAGGCGAGCGCAAACGGAGCACCCTTTAATTTACTACTGATCGACTGGATCATGCCGGAACTGGATGGACTGGAGACCATACGCCAAATCAGAGCCCGACTTGCCCGGCCTTCAGAGCTAAAAATTATCTTAGTCAGTGCATTTACCAGCCATAATGCCCGCGCCAACACTGACGACACCGGCATTGATGCTTGCCTGATCAAGCCGATCGGTCGCTCGTTGCTGCTCAGCACGATTTCAGCGCTGTTCGACCAAGCACAACCGGAGATTAAAACCGTACCGACCCCAACTGATAAGTTACTTGAATCCATTGAGGAAGCCCCGACGAACATTGCGGGGGCGCGAGTCCTGCTGGTCGATGACAACGAGATCAACCGGCAGGTTGCCGCAGAGATGCTGGATATTCTCGGCGTTGATTGCGATATCACCGTCAATGGACGTGAGGCGGTTGAGCATGTTGCCGCTGCACCGAGTCGCTATCATGCCGTGTTGATGGATATTCAGATGCCCGAAATGGATGGGCTGGAAGCAACCCGCCAAATTCGGGCACTGGCGGGTACCGCAACGTTACCGATTATCGCCATGACCGCGCATGCCATGGCACACGAGCGTCAGCGCTGCCTTGATACCGGCATGAATGACCATTTATCAAAGCCGGTTGATCCCGCCGGTCTGGCCGCGATGCTTAGTCGTTGGATTAAGGTTGAACCACAACCGACAGCACAAGAGCTGACATTGCCCCCGGTAGATCAAGCGCCCGACTGTGACGGCCTGCCCGAAGCCCTGCCGCCGTTCGAGCTTCCGGTCCTGCTGGCTGCGATCGGTGGCAAGCGTGCCCTGGCCCAACGCTTGATTGCCAGCTTTTACCAAGGTTACGCCACGGCAGAGGAGGAACTCGACCGGTTTATCGCCGAGCACAATCATGACGAAGCTCGGCGCCTGGTCCACTCTCTGAAAGGTGTTGCCGGGACACTCGCCCTGTCTTCGGTTCAACACCCGGCTGCTGCGCTGGAGGTGGCGTTCGATGAGGGGGCGCTCGACCGGTTGCCCGCTTTGGTCGATGCCTTGCGCCCGGCTTTACGCGAAGCCTTGCAGGTCGCAACGCCGTTTGCCGGCACGCCTGAACCTGTTGCGCAAACACACCTTTCCGTCGGGAATGATCTTGACAGTCTGCGTGACCTGCTCTTCACCCTTAATGATCTGTCGAATCAGTTGCAAAAATTTGATATAAATTCCGCGCTAATTACATTAGATCGGCTGAGTGACAGCCAATTCTCCGGGGCAAAAGACGATGCTTGAACCCAATCGAGGCGCTGCTCATAAATGGCGTATTCTGGTTGCCGAAGATAATCCGACCATGATCACCTATATGCGCACTGCAATGGAAGGAATCGGGCTTTATTCTATCGATTCTGTTACCGATGGTAACGAGGCGCTTAACCTTATTACCTCCAAGCCCTATGGTTTAATTGTCCTTGACCATGACATGCCGGGAATGAAGGGGCTCGATATTATCCGGACCTTATCGAACCTGCGCACCGGTTTTTACACTCCGATCATGTTGGTTACCGGTCAGGTTAACAGCGAAATGGTTCAGGCCATCCGCAACGAACGGTTGACCGTTGCCGCCGTCATCGCGAAACCTTTTCCCCAGGATGCCTTTCAAAAGCGTGTCGCTGCGGTGATGAAAGCGCACCGGGGGCGTTAAGCCCGTCCGGCGCGTCTATCCCCACACGCGCTCGTTGCGTTATGCCGGAATGCCGAGCAACGGCCCGACCCGGCGAACTTGTTCGTCAAACTTGCGTAGAAACACCTGAATTGTGCCGCGCTCCGAGAGTTTCAACTCGGCATTGACCACGGCCTTGGTCGGCGGCTCCATGGCTGCGGCAATCTTGGCGAACACGCCGGGTTCCAGCGCCGGAAATTCAATCTCGGCCCCGCCCAGTTCCAAGAAACGCCGCCGCGTCGCCCCGCCCTTTTTCTCGCCTTTTGCGGTCTCGTAGCCATGCCAAAACGGAAAATCACTCAGTTCGCGGCCGAAGTTCTTATTCAGCACGGCGACATGGTCGGCGCGCTGTCCGAACAATTGCGATAAGGACGCCACCGAAAATACCGACTCGATCACATGGGTGATCAAATGCACGATGGTCAGCCGAACCCCCTCGCTATCGAACGAATCCAACAGCTGGCGCAAGCCCTCACCATCATCAACCACTCGTTGCAAATCGATGACCGCGCCACCCGGCAAATCCTGAAGCATCAGGGCATGGCCGAGACTGACCGAGTCCAGAAATTGCGGGCGCTCGCGGTCGCTCCGAATATCGTAATAGGCGCAACCCTTTAACGGGTCTTGATCGGCCAGCGGCATCCCGTCCGGCCCCTTGGTGCCAAGCACCCGGCGCAAACCGCCGACAATTCCGTCACTATCGAAAGCAGCAACGGCAATACCCTGGCTGCGCATCCAACTTACCAATGTGGCAGCAAAGAACGTCTTACCGACACCGCCTTTATGCGATACGACAACCACCATGCGGCGCGGGAACTTTTTACTATCGCTCGGGTTTGCCATCGGGTTTCCCTTCCTGTACCTGAATTTGCTTTATTTACGAACCGGAGCGGCGGACCGTTTTCCGGCGACCGGCTTTGGCGAAGACTTTGCCGGGAAGGCCGGTGCGACCACCGCCTGCGCCTGCCGGACCAAGCCGGAGCCGGCGCTCTTGAAAGCCCCGAAAATGAAACCGATTTCGCGCTCTACCGTGCCGACCACGCCCCGGCCCGCCGCTTTCGCCGGGGCCTTTTTAACGACCGGTTTAGCCTTGACGGGCGGTTTAGCCTTGGCGGGTGCCGCGGCCTTAATCGGCACGCCCTTTGCCACCTTAACTGCGGGAACCCCAACTACGGGAGCCCCGGACTTAGGGACAACAGCCGGACCGCCGAAGCCAAGGCCTTTGAACGCCCCCATCATCGAAGACAGCAACGAGCCCGAAGACGCTGCCGCTTTCGCCTTTTTCACAGGTTTTGCCACGGGCTTTGGCGCAGACATTACCACCGGCTTCAAAACTACTTTTTCAGCCGGTTCGGGAGCCGGCATGACCGGCGCCTGAACACTTTTCGGTGGAACCGGCGCTAACTCGACAGCTGCAATTATATCCATGGCGACAGGCGCAACGGCTTGCGCGGGCGTAACAACCGGTTGAGGTGGCGGCGGCGGTTCATTGACGACCGGTGGCAACACAACCGGCTCAACCAAAACAGGTGCCGGGTCATGCTTTAAGCTTGGCGGTATTACAGGTTCGGGCGCAGGCTGTGGTGCGACTTCCGGTAAGGCGGGCGCAAGTGAAAGTGAGACTAAAACCGGGACCAAACCGGCCCCTTGCTCAAACCCCGCAGGCATCTCCGATGGATACTCAAGCCCCGATGGTAATTCAGCGGGAACCGCGTCAGTCGCGGCGGCCAAGCCGCCTTCAGCTTCGACCCAAGCATAAAACGAGACCAACCCGCTTACCGGTTGCATCGTCGCCAGCGCGGACGGAGTCGGCGAATAGGGCGGAGTCGGAACCGAAGCGGCACTTGCCGAGTCTGCTCCGCCGCTCGGCACGGTACCTTCCAATTGCGCCCAGGAATCAAAGGCCTCGAACAGACTTTGCGAAGATCCGGCCGGTACCGAGTTGACCTTGTCCGCAATCACCGGGTGCGACTCGACAACTTCGCTCTCGATCGGAGCCGGGGCCGGAGCCGAAACCGCCGCCGGCGCTTCGGCCGGTGCGGAGGCGGCACCTTCCGTCTTGCGCCAGGGCGCAACTTCACACAGCTCACTCCACCCCGCGGTATTGCGCTGGCGTGCTTGCGAAAGCGCGGCCGGGCGGGCCGATGCGCCGTCCGTACCGTCCTGACTGCCCATCTCGGTCACCTGACATCCCCTGAATTCGAAAGCGAAAACGGTATCTTGCGAGCCCGAACGATATCTCTGATTCGGCCGGATGCCAAGGCGTTCCGAATGGTATAGTGATATCTTCGACTTTCATGTTGCGTTGCGGACTGCTTTCGGAGAATTATCCCTGCCAAATGAAAGCGGGAATCGGGGCATGGCGGCGGAAACACGAATTGAACAACGCTGGAATGCACTCTATTTGATTGCCGCGTTGACCATGATCTTTACGACATTGGCCACCGCGTTGCAGCCGCTGTTTCTGCGCAAGGTGTTGGGGGTTTCGCTCGACAGTGCCGGCATGATCAATGCTAACGTCGAGGTTGCGGCCGAGTTGCTGACGCTCGTGGTCATCGGCTCGCTCGGCATATGGTCGGACCGAGTCGGCCGGGTGAAAATCTTGACGGGCGGCTTTGCCATCGGCACCCTGGGTGCGCTGTTTGCTCCGCTTAGTTTTCAACTCGGAGCGTTGATTGGCGTCGGCGGCGTGGTCTTTTACTACCTGACCCGGATTACTCAGTCGCTCGGCGTGTGCGCGGTCTGGCCGCAATTATCAACTTTAGCCGGTGACTTCACCAATTACGGCAACCGGGCTCGCCGCATCTCTAACGTTACTTCGATGATGGCGTTTGGCAGCGCCATTGTCTTTGTTATATTATTGCAGATGCCGCGCCATCTTGGCGTCGTTCCGGTTATGCTGTTCAACGCCGCCTTCGGCGCGGCGGGCGCGGTGCTCGCTTACCGCCTGCTTTCCGACATCGCCCCGAAACGAGCGGCCGGGCCGCTGCCGTGGCAACCGGTGCTGGCTTTGTTGAAAACCGAGCCGGGTCTGAGAGTGGCCTTCGTCACCGCCTTGTTTTCCCGCTGTAATGTCGCGGTCATCAGTCTTTTCTATATGTTGTGGAGCGTTTACTTCGCCGATCTGGTCGGTAAAAGTCCTGAGCTTGCGGCCGCCCATGCCGGCGGTCTGATCGGCCTCGCCGGCTTGCTGCTGGTGGTGACCAGCCTCGGCTCAGGTTTGGTGATCGAGCGGTTGGGGCGGCTTAACACCATCATCGCCGGCATGGCGATCTCCGGTACCGGCTTCGTCCTGATAAGCTTGGTGACCAATCCGTTCAGCTCGATCGTGCTGGTGCCGATGGCCCTGATCGCGCTTGGGCAGGCCGGCGCCTTGCTGGCGCCCGACCTGATCGCATTCGACCTGACCCCGCGCGACCTGCGCGGTTCCATCATCGGCGCCCTGAATGTCACCAGCGGCCTCGGCATGATCATCATGCTGGAGGCCGGCGGTTGGTTGTTCGACACCGTCGGCCCCGACGGTCCGTTCGTGCTGGTCGGGGCCGGGAATTTTCTGGTGATGGCTTATGCTTTTCTCACCTCGCGTCAGGCTGCGGCGGAGCCCGCGCCCGACCCGTTCGAATAAACACAAGTGCTCATCCGTACACTAGCGTGCGGTATTTCGCTTCAACACCGCCACCAGATTAAGTGAAATGCGTTCCATTTCAATAATCAGATTGGTCACCCGAGTCGTAAAAGTGTTGTAAAACACGATAGCGGGAATTGCGACCACCAAACCGCAAGCCGTCGTGATCAAGGCCTCGGATATACCGCCGGCCAAATCGCTGCCGCGAATGACGCCGCCCTTTGAGAGCACGCTGAACACTTGAATCATGCCGAGCACGGTGCCGAACAGCCCCATCAACGGCGCCGCCGAAGCAATCGAACGGAGCGCCGTCAACTGCGCGCGCAACCACGGAATTTCCTGACGCCCGGCCTCCTCCAACCGCTCCTTGATCTCGTGCTCGCTACGATCGTAATGCAGAATGCCGGCCAGAATGACCCGGGTCATCGGATAGGACTTCTTTTTACAGAATGCCGTCGCCTCGGCCAGTCGGTTGTCGATCAACAATTGCTCGATATGAGCCACCACCCGTCGATTGATGACCCGGCCATGGCGCAGCTGTGCCGACTTGACCACGATAATACACAAGCACCAGACCAAAACGCCAAGCAGCAGCCAAACAACGGCTCCGCCATTGTGAAACAAATAGGTAATGAACCCGATAAAGTCATGCAACAAGGCTTGAATATCCATGATTTCCCCCAACCGGACCACTATATTATTTAGCTAACAGCACGATTTCGATGCGACGATTTCTGGCCCGACCCTCGGGCGTCGTATTCGCGGTGACCGGTTGGAACTCGCCATAACCGACCGCCGACATCCGTGATGCCTCGATCCCGCCCGAACCGGCCAAAAAGCGCACGACATTAACCGCGCGGGCCGCACTGAGCGCCCAATTGCTGCCAAAGCGTCCGGTCGAGCCCAGCGGGACATTGTCGGTGTGACCGCCAACCTGAATTTGCAAGGTTTGAACGCGGCTGGCCAGTATCTTCGCAACATTCGCCAGCACCGGCAAGCCTTCCGGCCGTAATTGATCGCTGCCGGAATCGAACAAGATTTTGTCGGACAGCTCCAACACCAGTCGATCCTTAACCCGGCTTACCCCGAGCGACTTATCATCGATCAATGATTTCAGATTTTCCGAAAGCTTCTTCTGTGCTTCAACCATGCCCGCCGTACGATCGGTTTCGGCCTTCTTGCTCTCGACAAATTTTGCATTCTCGGCCGAAATCGCGGTCAGCTGGAGTCGCGTGCGCTCCAACTCCGCGGCCGCAGCTGCTAGATCCGCCTCATGAGCCGCCTTTTCCTTTGCCAGTGACTCCGCCAGTTGCCGGCTTTCAGCCTCCAGTCGCACTACGACCGCTTGTGCATCAGCCGCCTGTTTCGCCTGTTGATCGGCGCTGCCCTGACTCTGTGATAGCTTAGCGCGCAAGTCATCGAGTGACTGATCCGCGATCACAATGCGTTTGGCCTGTTCGGCCAAGACCCGCTCTCGTTCGGCCAATGCCTTGGATTGTATATCCAAATACTCTTGCAATCGCGTAAGGCGGGTCTCGCGCTCACTGAGCTTCGACTCGGCGTCACTCAGCCCGGTGCGGAGTTTCCCGATCTGATCCCGCGCTTCGGTGATTTCCGCACCGCGTCTGGTCAATTGTGTTGCACTATCGTCAAGTTCAGCGCGCAAGCGGGCAAGGCGAGTGTCGCGCTCCGCCAACTCTCCGGTACGCCGGCTAAGATCACTTTCGATCTGGTCCAGTTTAGCTTCGCGCGTTTTAACCCGCTCGACCAAAGTGTGATTTTCGCTGACCGCAGCGGCAAGACTACCTTGAAGCTTATCCAAGTCCTCCGGGCTGATCAGGGAGCTTGACACCGCATAAAACAGAACGATCAGAAACAGCACGTCGATTAAGGGTGCCAGTTCCAGATTAACTTCGGGTTCAATCAGCAGCTCGCTAAGCTTCATGACCGGTCCTCTTCTTTAGCCGCCAAGACGTTTCAATTGCTGCCAGACCGCTTCGGCGTCACGTTTACGGGCGACATCGCGTTCCAATAAAAAGGCCAGTATTTGAAGCGCCGCGATAAAATTACCGTCGCGTTCCAGCATGCGCTCGAACGCGGCTATGGCACGGCCGGGCTCGGCTTCTTTAAGGTCGAAGCCTTCACAGGTAAACACCATCTCGGTTTTGCCGATGGCGATGATGTCGCCGAACTCCAAAGTCACCGGTTCGGTCACCGGTTTGCCATTACGCAAGGTGCCGTTGGTGCTGCTCATGTCACGCAGTAAGAAGCGGACCCCTTCGTACCGTATCTCTGCATGCGTACGCGAGGCTTTCGACTCTGCCAAGGTTACCCGATTACTTCCGGCCCGGCCGATGGTATTCCGCTCAAACGCCAAAGTGAAGTCCTGGCCTTGCTCGGCCCCGGCCACAACCCGCAGAATCGGCATGCCGTGATAACCGTCACCGGCCCGCGCCGCCACCGCCGGCCGGGATAGAATCAAGGTTGACTCCTCCTGTCCGATCTCCGGATCAGGTGGCGGAACCGGGTGCGCCGCCGGGGCCAAACTGGGCGCAACACGCGCTGAAGGCGCCAGCGGGTGCGTTGCATCCGTTGGATTCGACGGGCGTGCCGCCGGGTCAGCAACCATTGATGGCGCAGCCTGCGCCGCCACTGCACGAACCGGAGCCGAAACATTTGTCCGCATCGCAAGATGAAGCCGTTCGGTTTCACGGTGCAGCTGAACAAGACTCGCCGCGGTTCTTTCGGCACTTTCGGCCGCAGCCATGGCCCTTGCCGCCGCAGCACGCGCACCGAAAGCGGCAATTAGAGCAAACAGACTGACCAGCAATGCCGCACCGAGCGGAAGCAACTGAATAATGTCCATGCCCCTTTTCCCCTGACGAAACCGTAAATCGGGGCAATAGTAGCAAAAATAACCGGCTTGTCATCGCTCAATTATAGCGGACACCGGAGTTTTGCCCGATACGGTGCGCTGATACCACCGCAGGACGGAACTTATTCCACGGGCAGCCGAAACGGTCTCTCTGCTCACGAGAATACATATGCATGAGAAAATATCAAGCCTGATACACCTGATTAAATATGTTCAGTGATGTGATGACCATCACAGATGATGACTTGCGTCGGGTGCAATACTCCAATTGCAAACAGAATGTTGGCTCTAACTATTCACTTAAGGAGAAGACTTATGACATACAACTCTCGCATCCCGGCCACGAACGACTATCTTTTGTCTTTAGGCCGGAGTATCTACAATTTCGGCTATCGACGCTGGGGTGTAGTTTGGAAAATCGCGAAGTACAAGCCATCTTTTCCTAGCGCGGCCGGCGGCTATGCCAGCATCGTTATTGTTAATACTTATCTTGGTGTGGCCCAGGGGGCTCCACTGCCTGATCAAACTGCTTTGATGGCCGATGCCCGGTTATTCAACCTACAATTTGACGATTGGCAAAAGATTACTAATGCAAACCCCGCCACCGACAGCGCAGGTAATCAAGTATTAATCTATAACGGGCATCTGGGGTACTCTATATATGAGACCAATGATCTTACAACCCTTGCCAATGGTTTTCAGGCCGGCGTCCCGGTTACCGACATATATTTAATTGAACTGGGCCGCGCCATTTATAACTTCGCGTATCTTCGGTGGGGCGTGGTCTGGCAGATTGCAAATTGTGATCCAAGCTTCCCGAATGGTGCGGGCGACCTGAGTTCCGAACAAATCGCGACGGCCTTTACCGATATGGCAAATAAATTACCGCAGGATAACCCTGATCGGACAAAATTGATTGCCAATGCCGCCGCATTTCAAGATGAACGGCGCACACTGCTGAGACTCATTAACGGCAACCCCTGCACCGGACCCGGTGGCGAGCAGATGCTCCTCTATAACGGCGGACTCGGCTACACGCTCTGGACCGACGACGCCCTTGACGAAGCCGCTCAGGCATTCGAAAACTCGATACTGGCACTGTAGACCTGATTTTTTCGACCTTTATGAACCGGCATTCCGGGAGAATTTCCGTGCCACGGCACGGACGCACTCTCCCGGGACGCCGTTTTTTTGCGCCTATAATGTGGATTTTTTTCCTTGACATAGAATTTACCCCTACATATGTTTCTCGAACGAGCGAGCAGGGCCGAAGCGGGGTTCCGAAAAGTCTCCTTTATCGCAGGGTTGCGGAGAGCGAGCTTCCGAAATGCCGCCCCCAAGCGGTCCGGCTCTTCCGAAAACCCTCCCATAACCTTGGCCCGATTCGAGCCCCGGGGGGCAAAACAGGGGACAGTACGAGATGTTGGGGCACACCAACCCGCGTTTCTCCCCAATAAGGGAGGCTTTTCGGAAGACGCCGGCGATGCCGCCACGCCGCCGGGGCGGAGTTTCGGAAAAAAAGTCGGCCTCATAACGGCGTGAAGGCGAAGTTTCGGAAAACACGGGCTGGCTGAGAGCCCCGGCTACGGATAGGATCAGCGCAACAGGAGAGGTATCCATGACCTTGCCGATCATCAACCGGCCCCGCCAACTTTCCCCGCATCAGTTGACGCTGGCGCTTGATCTTCCGGTTGACCGGGGCGAGCGGATCGATGCCTCTTTTCTTCATCGCTCTTTTTGCGCCTCCGGCTTGCCCTTGCGCAACATCAAGACGGCACAACCGGGCGATGTCCCGGTGTTCATGCGCACCGACGACACCTTTGCACTGACCGTCAGCGGGCGAAAATTCGCTCTGCCCGGCGGCGACGAAGTGGTGGTCGGTGTGCCTTACGGCCCGAAGGCGCGCCTGCTGATCTGCTGGATGACCACCGAAATTTGGACCGGGCGTACCGCCGGCCGCTGGCTGGAAATCGGAAGAATAAAGCCGTGGCTGGAAAGCATCGGAATTCCGTCCAACACCAAATCGGTCAGCGCGACCAAAGACCAGTTGATCCGGTTGGCGTTTTCCGACTTTACTTTTGTCCTGAAAACCGAGGGACTGGATTTGTTCCGTGGCGATCGCTTGATCGAAAGCGCCGCGTTCGAAGATGGTGATCTTGCCCATTACAGTCATGGCGATCTGGATAAGGTGCGCTGGCTTCAAGGGCTGGAAGTCACCGAAAAGGCATTTCGGCGCTTTTCCACCGATGCCATTCCGGTTCCGACTGATCGCCTAGCTCAAATCTCGCATAACGCGATGGCAATTGATATTTTTCTTTATCTTTGCTATAGATTACCGTTAATCGGTCGTGGCGATAGCGAGTTGGTAACATGGCGCCGCTTAGCCGCGCAATTCGGGTCGGGCGGGGTCGCGCTCTCTAAGTTTCGTGAAACCTTTACCGAATCGATTCGGGCTGCGTTGCGCGCCTATCCCGAGGCCAATGTCGCCTTCGATCCCGGTGACGCCAAATGTCCGGGGTTGGTGCTGCGCTATTCCGATCCGGCCGAATTACGGAAAGCTTTCGTGGTCAAAGTGCCGATTATCGAGCCGGCCGACAGCCGCAAACCGCGATTGCGCAACCGCGTACCCTCTGCACGCGAGATACCGATGGCACCCTGAAGAGTTGAGTAACGCCTGAAATATTGAGTATGGGAACTCTTTGTTAAAACAGACAAGCCGGCCTCGCAAAAGACCGGCTTGTTTTGAAAATCCGACCCAGGGAGTAAGGCTCCGAACAGATCGAATCGTCGTCGTAGCAGTCGCGATTCTGCCCGTTCGTCCGGACTCCGTCAAGCCCTATATAGGAGGAGTCCGTGAGCACGAAGCTGCGTCATGTTCTGATACCGGTTGAATGGATCGACGACGGCGCAATTACTGCCGATATGCTGGCGGTGTTGGTGACCTTAAAACGTCATGCTGATTTCACTACCGGAGAAGCCTTTCCCTCTCAAGCAACCATTGCGAGTAAACTTGGCCGCTCGCGGCCCTGGGTGAACCGGGTGATTGCGGAATTGGTCGAACAGGGCTTGGTCACTAAGGAGCGTCGGCATTTGGCGCGCGGCGGTGAAACCTCGTGCAAATATCATCTGGTGTCGAGTATTTCTGACACCCCCTGTCAACCGGTTGACACAAACAGGACTCACAACCAACAGACTCAGGACGCAAGCAAATCGCCTGTCCAAATTTCAAATGTCCCGGCTGAAGATTGGCAACCGACCGACAAAAGCTTGGCCCGAGCGCTTGAACGTTTTCCAAATGTTGATTTGGCGGCCAGCATCGAAAATTTCGTCTTACGGTGTCGAGCCAAAAATTATCGTTACCGCGATGTCGATGCCGCTTGGCTAAGCTGGCTTGCCGAAGATACACTTAAACCGCCGCACCGTGCTTCGGCACGCGGAGCACAAAAAGTCAATGCTGCTGAAAATCGCTATGCAGCTTGGGCAGGCGTTGCCCGACGCGCAGCATAATCGGGACGCGCAGCATAATCAGAGGGTGTATCTTATGGGCGAAGTCGCGAATTTTCGATCCTCCGCCCTGCCTGCTTTGCCCGTCCCGGTTCGGGATTCGGTCGTTCAGCTCTTAAGGCCGGCGCGCAAAGTTCCTATTTGCGGCACGCATGGTTATGAGCGTGACCTGGAGGTATGGGAGCCGTCTGCCTCGGTCCCGATCGAAGATGTGCCTGAATTACGTCGGCTTTACGAAGAGGCCGGCCGAATCATTGCTCCGGCCGAGCGTGCACCGTTACTGGCCAGGGTCTTTGCATTGCTGGCCCATTATCGAAGCGATCCTTTGCCGGCTGCGGTTGAAGCAGCATTGGCCGAAGATTGGCTTGATGATTTGGGAGAGTTTCCGCAATGGGCGATTGATGATGCTTGCCGGGCTTGGCGGCGCGACCCGGTCAAGTTCCGTTTTCGCCCTTATCCCGGCGATTTACGTAAGCTTTGCTTGGAGCGGGTTGAAGCCGCTGTAAATTTGCGTCAGCGCACCGCCCGTTTATTAGCTCGCGCTTCGGCGGCGGCAGAAACAACGATACTCGAGCCGACCGACCGCGCCTCCGATATTCGCAGTCGAATTGCTCAACTTGCAGCGGCAAAACGGATTCCGAAGTAAGAGTATCGGACGTTCATCGCCCATGGCCGAAATACCTCCGGCCATGGGGAGTGATGATCCGTCCTAATCAGCCGCTTCGAACAGGTCTTCTCGCGCTGTTGTTTCGAGGCGAACGGCGCAATACTTGAACTCAGGAATTTTTGATTGCGGATCAAGTGCTGCGTTGGTCAGAACATTGGCTGCCGCCTCGAAATAGCAGAACGGCATGAACACGGTACCTGGCGCTAAGCCCGGATCGACGCGACACTGCGCCTCGATCGTGCCACGGCGCGAACTTAGCTTGATCCTATCGCCTGAACTTATGCCTAGCTTGATCAGTTCAACCGAACTGAGATAGACCAATGGTCCCGGTTCAATGGTATCGAGTACGGCGCTGCGGCGCGACATCGAACCAGTGTGCCAATGCTCCAGAATACGCCCGGTAATCAGGATCAGCGGATAATGCCGGTCGGTCAGTTCGGCTGGCTCAACCGGAGCAACCGGAACTATCTTGCCGAGACCATCAGCGGTTGGAAAGCGATCGCCAAACAGGACATCCTTGCCCGGTTCATTTTCGCTGGCACAGGGATATTGGCACCAGCCGTCCCGCTCTAACCGGGACCAACTAACACCTTTGATTGCGGGCCATAAAGTGCGCACCTCTTCCCAAATCTCGGAAGGGTGGCTAAAATTCCAATTCAACCCGAGTCGCCGCGCCAATTCTTGAAGAATCCACCAATCCTGACGGGCTTCGCCGGGCAGGTCGAGCACCGGACGTGAAATCTGAATATGGCGATTGGTGTTGGTAAAACTGCCCGATTTTTCCAGTAATGATGAGGCCGGCAGCACAACATCGGCGTATTGGGCGCTTTCGGTCAAGAAAATATCTTGAACCACAAGATGTTCGAGCTTAGACAGGGCGGCGCGGGCATGATGAGCATCGGGATCACTCATGGCCGGGTTTTCGCCCATGAAGAACAGACCGCGGATACCACCGTCTTCGACGGCGTTAATGACCTCGATCATGGTCATACCGGCGTTCGCGGGTATGGTTTCGCCTTGCCAGACCTTTTCGACGCGGGCGCGTTCCTCGGGCTTGGCAACCGCGGCATAGCCGGGGAGCAGACCGGGTAAAATCCCCATGTCGCAGACGCCCTGCACGTTATTTTGCCCGCGCAGCGGGTGCAGTCCGGTACCCGGCCGCCCGACATTACCGGTCAGCAAGGCCAGATTGACCAGACAGCGAGCATTACGCACGCCATGAATGTGTTGAGTAATGCCCATACCCCAAAAGATCATGGCCGACTTGGCCCGACCATACATATGGGCAACCGCTTTGATTTGTGCAGCGGGTACGCCGGTTTCCGCCTCGGCATATTCCGGGGTAAAGTGGCGCACACTCTCGCGGAACTCGGGAAAGCCCTTGGTCCGGTTGCGCAGAAAAACACCGTCATGCATGTCTTCTTCGATAATAATTCGGGAAATGGCATTGAATAAGACAACGTCACTGCCCGCTTTATGGGTGATGACCAGATCAGCACCCTCAGAGATTTCACTGCGCCGCGGGTCGATTACGATCAGTTTGGTGCCGTTGCGCGCGGCCTTGCGGAAGAAAGAGGCGGCGACCGGGTGGTTGCGGCTCGGGTTGGAGCCGACCACCATCATCACATTAGTATTCTCGCATTGCGTGAAAGCAGCGGTGACGCCACCCGAACCGATCTGATCGATCAGCGCAACCAACGAGCTGGAGTGGCAAAGTCGTGCGCAGTGATCAACGGAATTGGTGCCGAAGCCGGTACGAATCAGGCGTTGAAACAGATAGCCCTCCTCGTTCGAACCCTTGGCTGAGCCGAAACCGGCCAGCACCTCCGGGCCGTGTTGCGCCTTCAGGCGGGCGAAGCCGGCGGCGGCGCGGTCGAGCGCCTCTTCCCACGAGGCTTCGCGGAATTGCGCCAGCGGATCGGCCGAGAGCGCGGCCTGTTTGGGGGCGTCGTCGCGCCGGATCAGAGGCCGGGTCAATCGGTCGGCGTGGCTGGCATAGTCGTGACCGAAGCGGCCCTTGACACACAACCGGCCCCGGTTCGACGGACCGTTCAGACCGTCGGTGCGGATCACGATTCCGTCTTCGACATGGTAGCGAACCTGACAGCCGACCCCGCAATACGGGCATAGACTATCTACGCTGCAATTTTTACTCATGGCGCCGGCCTCCGGAAAGTCAGTGCCCCGGTCGGGCAGGTTTGGGCGCACGCACCGCAACTGACACAGGTTGAATCGCCCATCAAATCATCAAGATCGAACGTAATACGCGCCGTAGTGCCGCGACCCGACAGCCCGATTACCTCTTGAATGGTCAGTTCGCCGCAAGCCTGAATGCAACGCTGGCAATGAATGCAGGCATCGCGCGCAACATCAATGCCGGGGTGGCTACGATCAACTTTACCGGGACGAGCGCTTAAAGGATAGCGGGTGTGATCGACGCCGATGCGCCTGGCCAGAGCGGCCGCTTCGGACGTGGCGCCGAATTCGGCCTCCGCCAGCAACAATTCCATCACCGTGCGGCGCGCGTTAAGCGCGCGCGGGCTGGAGGTCAAGACCTGCATTCCGGCTTGCGGTTTGGTATTGCAACTGGAAGAAAGGGCGCGGCGTCCGACGATTTCAACCACACACAGCCGGCAATTGCCGTCGGGGTGAAAGTCGGGCTCACTCGAGAGACAAAGCCGCGGAATCTCGGTGCCCAGACGGTTCGCCACCTGCCAGATTGTTTCGCCCGTGTCGGCCGTGACCGTTTGGCCGTCGAGCGTGAAGGCTATTTCTCCCGCCATTCCGTAATTTCCTCCCCCGGCAAGGATTGTTCTTTTGCCACTCTTTGCCGAAGACTATACCCGAAGCCTGGATCATGATCCATAAGCGTGGAAAATGACGTGAATCGCAGCGTAAATCCCTTCAACGCGGCGCTGGCGTGGCTGGAGGCCGTGCCGGCGGCGGCGCGTCATGAACGCATTCCCGTGCTCGAGTCGGGCGGGCGGGTGCTTGCCGCGCCGGTACTTGCGCCGCGCGACCAGCCCGCCGTCGACCGGGCTTTGCTCGATGGTTATGCCGTGCATGCCGCGGAAACCGTCGGGGCCGGGGCTTATAACCCGCTGCTGCCGGCGTCTGCGGTCGCGGTCGCCGCGGGTGACCGACTGCCGCCGGGCACCGATGCCGTTGCGTCTTGTGACATGGTTTCTTGTGATGCCGGTTTTCCGGAATTCACGGTCCCGATTGCCCCGGGCGAGGGGGTTGACCGTGCCGGCCGGCGGTTGCGGCATGGTGTCGCGGCGCTCGAGGTCGGTGGCCACCCGGTGCGGCCGGAACAACTCGCCTTACTGATCGAGCTTGGCATCACCACGGTTACGGTGTTCGCCCACCCGCGCGTTGCCTTATCCGTGTCGAGTCCGCGTCCGCCCGATGGGGCCGACACGGTGACGCCGATGCTACAGGCTTTGATTGCGCGCGACGGCGGAGCAATCGATACACGGGCGCCGGACCTTATTATAACAGCGGGCGGAAGCTTTCCCCCGCCGCTGCCTGCTTCCGCCGATTTTATTCCCGAGCTGTACGGCTTTGCCTTGCGGCCGGGCGGCTCGGCCGGGCTCGGGCGGCGGGACGGGGTGCCGGTGATTCTGCTGCCGGGCGAGCCGCTCGCCTGCCTCACCGCTTATGATTTATTGGCGGCACGCTTGATCCGGCGCCGGTCGGGGCTGGTCGGCGCCCTGCCCTATCCGACGGTGAGCCTGCCGGCCGGGCGCAAGTTCGTCTCGAGGATCGGCTCGACCGACATCGTGCGGGTGCGGCTGGGGCCGGGCCGGGTCGAGCCGCTCGGGCCGCTCGAGGGCGGTGGTTTGGCGCTTGCGGCGCGGGCCGATGGATTTGTTATAATCCCGGCCGCGCGCGAAGGGTATGCTCCGGGCGAGAGCGTGACCGTTTACCATCACGGAGCCGTTGTTCATGAGCGAGGCTGAGCGGTTGGCGGCGCTGTGGCGGGCGGCGCGGCAGGAACAATTCCTCGAGGTCGCCGGTCGTGACGAGGCCGAGACGCGCTTTCGGGCCCGGCTGCGCCTGGACCCGCTCGAGGCCGAAACGATTGCGCTGACGGCGGCGCTCGGCCGGGTGCTGGCCGATGATGTGGTGGCGCCGGTCGATGTTCCGGGCTTCGACCGGGCGATGGTCGATGGCTTTGCCGTGCGTGCGGCCGATACTGCGGGCGCCGCGACGGACGCGCCCCGTTTATTGCGGCTCAATCATGAGTTGCTGACTCCCGGCGTGTGTCCGGTGGCAATGATCGAGGCCGGAACCGCGACCGTGATCGCCACCGGCGGCATGGTGCCGCGCGGTGCCGATGCCGTGGTCATGATCGAGGACACCGAGGCGACCGAGACTAACGGCGTCGTGACGGTTGAGGTCGGGCACCCGATTGCCCCCGGGAAAGGGATTGCCGCGGCCGGCTCCGATATGGCGTGCGGCGAGACCGTGTTGCGAGCGGGGGCGCTGTTAGGCTCGCGCGAAATCGGCATGCTGGCGGCGGTCGGGCTCGGCGAGGTTGCGGTCAGGCGCCGGCCGCGCGTTGCCATCCTGTCGACCGGAGACGAGATTATCGCGCCGGGCCGGGCGCTTAAGCCGGGTCAGGTCCATGACAGCAATGCCGCCTTGCTGGCGGCGGCGGTCATCGAATCGGGCGGCGAGCCGGTCCCGCTCGGCATCGTGCCCGATTTGGAACCGGCACTCGAAGCGGCGCTGAAACAGGCCTTGGCCGCGGGCGATCTCGTGCTGCTCTCGGGCGGGACGTCGAAGGGGGCGGGCGATCTGGCCGGGCGGGTGGTGGCGCGCCTGACCGATCCCGGCGTGATCGTGCACGGGGTGGCGCTGAAGCCGGGCAAGCCCTTGTGTCTGGCCGCGCATGCCGGCAAGCCGGTGGTGATTTTGCCCGGCTTTCCCACGTCGGCGATTTTCACCTTTCACGAGTTCGTCGCTCCGCTGATCCGGCTGTTGGGCGGCAGGCCGGTGGATCGGGCCGCATCGGTGGCGGCGACACTGCCGGTGACGCTGCGTTCCGAGCCGGGGCGGACCGAATATGTCATGGTCTCGCTGGTGCGGGACGGCGCAGGCGGGCTGGCGGCCTATCCGCTTGATAAGGGCTCGGGTTCGGTCACGTCCTTTGCCCGGGCCGACGGCTTCGTCACGGTGCCGGCGGCAACGGAGGCGGTCGCGGCCGGAACCCCGGTCGGCGTGCGCTTGATCGGCGCATCGGCCGAGCCGGCGGAACTCACGATTATCGGCAGCCATTGCCTCGGCCTGGATCTGCTGATCACCCGGCTGGAACGCGAGGGCGTGCGGGTCAAGGCGCTGAATGTCGGCAGCACCGGCGGGCTGGTCGCGGCGCGGCGCGGCGAATGCGATCTGGCCGGAATTCACCTGCTCGATTCCGAAAGCGGCGAGTATAACAGCCCGTTTTTAGCCCCCGGGCTGGCGTTGATCCCCGGTTGGCGCCGCTTGCAAGGGCTGGTTTATCGTGGCGATGATGCTCGGTTTACAGGGCCTCGGTTTACCGGGGGTAATGCCGCCGAAATCCTGGCGGCGGCGCTGGCGGACGATCGCTGTTTGATGGTCAATCGCAATGCGGGCAGCGGCACCCGCCTGTTGATCGATGGTATCTTAGGGACGGCGCGCCCGCCCGGTCACTCTTATCAGGCGCGCTCGCATAACGGGGTGGCGGCGGCGGTCATGCAAGGCCGGGCCGACTGGGGCGTGGCGATCGAGTCGGTCGCGCGCCGCTACGGGCTCGGTTTTGCCCCGCTGAGTGACGAGCACTATGATTTCGTGGTTCCGATGGCGCGCTTGACCCAGGCTCCGGTCCGCCGCTTTATCGAGCTGATGAACAGCGCCGAACTGCGGGCGGCGCTCGAGGCTGCGGGGTTCGGAGCATGACGGAAATGTTGACGGCGGACGCGGCGCGTGCCGCGCTGATCCGGGCGGTCGAGCCGGTCACCGGACGCGAGACGGTCGCTTTGTTCGACGCGGCCGGGCGGGTGCTGGCGGCCGATCTGGTCTCCGGCCGGATGGTGCCGCCCAACGATAACGCCGCGGTTGACGGCTATGCCGTGTTTGCGGCCGATCTCGACTCGACGGGCGAGGTGGACTTGCCGGTAACCGCGCGCGTGGTGGCCGGAGCGCTGCCGGATCGGCCGGGCCGGCGTGGCGAGGCGATCCGCATCTTTACCGGGGCGCCGGTGCCTGCGGGTGTCGACACGATCTTACCACAGGAAATCTGTCGGGAACTGCCGGGTGGGCGGGTGATTTTGCCGGCGGTGAAGCCGGGAAGCAATTTGCGCAAGGCCGGCGAGGATATCGAGGCGGGTGCCTGCGTGCTGCGGGCGGGGACTCGATTGCGGCCGCAGGAGGTCGGGCTTGCCGCGTCGATCGGGTGTCATCGGCTGGAGGTGTTTCGTCGGCCCCGGGTTGCGCTGTTTTCCACCGGCGATGAGTTGCGCGAACCGGGCGAGCCGGCCGCAGGTGCCGCGATCTATGACGCCAACCGCTACAGTCTGGCCGGGTTGTTGAGCGGGCTCGGCTGTATCGTCGAGGATTTCGGCATCGTCCCCGATCAACTGGCGGTGTTGCGGGAGACCTTGGGCCGGGCCGCGTCCGGCTGTGACGCGGTGCTGACCTCGGGCGGGGTCTCGGTCGGCGAGGAAGACCATGTTCGCGCCGCGGTCGAGGCGCTGGGCCGGTTGGAGTTTTGGCGCATTGCGATCCGGCCGGGGCGTCCGTTGGCGTTCGGTCGGCTCGGGGCGGTGCCGTTCCTCGGGTTGCCCGGGAATCCGGTTGCGGTCATGGTCACCTTCATGATGTTCGCCCGGCCGCTGTTGCAACGGTTGGCGGGAGCCGAGCCGGTGCCGCCGCTGCGCTTTCCGGTGGTGGCCGGGTTCAGCATGAAGAAACGGGCGGGGCGGCGCGAATGGGTGCGGGCGTCGATAACGCGCACCGCCGACGGGCGAGCGGTGGCCGCGCGTTTTGCCCGTGAAGGCTCGGGTATTCTGACCTCGATGAGCGCCAGCGACGGCCTGCTCGAGCTGCCCGAGGCGCCCGAGCGGATCAATGAGGGCGATCTTCTCGACTTTCTGCCCTTTTCGGAGCTGCTGTGAAAGCGGAGTTGCTGTGAAAAATATTACAGTGGTTGAAAACCCGCCCTCTCCTTCGTCGCCTCCGCTCTCTCCTTCGTCACCCCCGCTCTCTTCTTCGTCACCTCCGCTCTCTTCTTCGTCGCCTCCGCTCTCTCCTTCGTCACCCCCGCTCTCTTCTTCGTCACCCCCGCGAAAGCGGGGGTCCAGCGTAACAAGTACTGGATTCCCGCTTTCGCGGGAATGACGGAAGAGGGGGAAGAGGGGGAAGCGAACGCAAAAGGCCGGGAGTAGCAAATGCCTGGCTCTGATCTCTTTATTGTCTTCATTTTCGTCACC
>JBAWVF010000003.1:0-68465 GCA_037147415.1 Rhodospirillaceae bacterium
GGCAGACTCGTATGGGCTGCATAGATGCCCATGTATCTCTACCGAAGACCCTCCACCGAGGACGGCTCGGTTCGATGCGCTTTCCATATCGTCCACCACATTTTGGTAAGACGACAGGATTGCAACTCCTTGCAATCCAACGACCAAGGCGACCACGGCCAGAATCGCCACGGCAAAATAAACACGGGCTGCAATACCAACGGTTTTCATCTAAAGCTCCTGCCGGCAAAACTCCTGCCGGGACGTTCATCTGTCCGTCACTCGTTCCGGAAGCATACAGCCTTCATTCGATACGGACTCTGTGACATTTTGTAGCACACGAGTGTGATGTGAAATTATCACGTTTTACTCTGCAAAATAGGTAGGAATGCTTACCGAGTCGATTCCTATTGCATTGCACGCAAGGCTCCCTTAAATCAGCACTGTGGCTGCGACAAACCGTCGCAGATCCATTCGAGCCCGGAGGCGCAGTGGCGCAGGCTCGCGGGGGCTCAGGCCCTCACCGGACCAATTTGTAATCGACCCAATCGCTCCGCCTTGCGGAGAAGGAGAGGATTTCGCCCGGGTCCAGGGGCTGAACAGGTCAGGAGACTGAGATATGACTAGCGAAACTTTCATCTTGTCGGCTTTTAAACATCTTGCCGGTGTTGTCCGTTGCGATGAAGTAATGGATAAGGTCCGCAGCCGAAACGGGCTTGCTTCGTGGTTTGCGGAATTGCCCTGGGATGAAAAGATGTTTAAAGTCGGTGACGGTGTCTCTCCGGAGCTTTCGCCCGTATCCGGTAATTGGCTCGCCCGGGTGTCGAAGGACGGTCCGGCCCTGATTCTAACCTCGACCATGGATCCGGAGCGCGCCGAGATCATCGTCCGCGGACGCAATTTTTGGCATCATCTGATTCGGGCGCTTGAAAACGGCCAGGACGATGCTTCGATCACGTCCCGGAGCCATGTCCGGCTCGAAACCGTCACTCACGGTCACTCGACCGAAGAGAGTGCCCCCGTTCAGGAACTGGCGCTCAATCGCTGGGATAAGCGGGCTTTTCAGCGCTGGACGGCGAAATCACCGCAGCGGCCCGCCGTAAAGCGCCGCAGCAGCGGTGCCGGTACGCCGAGCGCGGCCTACTCGATTTTCTATCAATAAGCGCCCGACGCCAGCTTCATCAGCCGCAGCTTTTCCTCGTTGCGGTCGCAGAACTCGACATGGTCCTCGATGGCCATGCCGAGTTCTGCGGTAAAATCGGCCACCCGCAAACGGCCGGCACGGTCGGCCAGCGACGTGATTGCCGAATAGAGGCAAGCCTGATCGATCAGCCAGAGCAGTTCGTGCTTGAGCGACATCTTGGACAGGATCAGATCGCGCAGCAGCCGGGACAGTTCCAGCCCGGCCGGGGTCGGGCGAAACGCGGTGACGCTGGCCTGATAAACCGAGCCGGGATCGAGCCGGGGCATGCGGAAACAGCCGAAATCGGCCTCCGCCATCGCCTGTTCGAGCAACTCCGGCGGATGAAGCAGCGCGATATCGATATCGTACATCACGACTGGGCGGCGATAGTGCGCAAGCAGCTCTTCCATGCGCACGAAGCGGGCCGAAGCATACCACGCGCTTGATTTCAGCGCGCCGCTGGTTTCGGTGGTAACGGCCAGACGGTTACGGGTGAGCGCGGCCGGCAGGACCGGCGGGTCGCTTGCCGGGTCGATCAGGTGCAGATGGACCAGCCGGCCGCTACAGAACCGATCAACCGATTCCAAAAAACGCGGCAGGAACAACTCGGCATAGCGCGGGTCGCAAGACACCGCCAGCACCGCCCGGCTGTCATCCGCTTCGGGCGCGGCGATCAGGCTCCATGACAGGGCGCTGAGCCGGGCGTGATTAGCCGCAAGGTTATCGTGAAAATAGTCGCTTTCAAGGTAGGAATCGTCATTGACCAACAAGGCATGGCGGAACAGTACCATGAAGCCGTCACTGTCCCCGGTCGGCAGCGCCGCCAGATTTTCCAGGCAACGAGCGCGAAAACCGGTAAGCAGCGCGAAACCCGGCTCGAATAATTTCCGCTCCAGCAGCACGCAGGCGGCGAAATAGGTCGGGATCACCGAGTACAGCTCATTAAGCGGGGCCTTGGCGGCGGCGTCGAGAATGACATCGCCGGCCTTGAGCTTCGCCAGAAGCAAAAACACGTCCTTGAGAACCAAAAGGCAATCATAGCCCGTCTTGCGGCGGCAATGGGGCAGAAGCCGGCGGTACACGGCTTCGGGCTTACCATCGAGAAACAACGCGAGCGCTTGATAAACCCAGCCGGTCGGGCGTTCCGGGGCCAGTGCGATCAGGGCTCGGCACGCCGCCAACACCGCACCGGTGCGATGCTCGCGCAAGGCGAGCCCCGCTTCCGCCTCAAGCGCTTCCAAATCATTCATGATTCACCGAAAACCCTGTCAATAATAATGCCGACCCGGGCGGTGTGGAATCCGGGGTCGAACAATGCGGCCAACTCGGCCGGCGGGATCAGCGCGGTGACCTCGGCATCGGCCAGCAGCAGATCGCGGAATTGCAAACGCTCCTGCCATGCTTTCATTGCGTTGCGCTGAACCGCGGCATAGGCGCCTTCGCGGCTCATCCCGGCTCCGGTCAGCGCCAACAGCAGGCGTTGCGAGAACACCAGCCCGCCCAAGCTTTCCAGATTGGCCTTCATCTGTTCGGGATAGACCACCAGCTTTTCGACCATGCCGGTCAGGCGGGCCAGCGCGAAATCAAGCGCGATGGTGGCATCCGGCCCGATCACCCGCTCGACCGAGGAATGCGAGATATCCCGCTCGTGCCAGAGCGCGACATTCTCCAAAGCCGGCGTCACCATGCCGCGCACCAGCCGGGCCAGCCCGGTCAGGTTTTCCGACAGGACCGGGTTGCGCTTGTGCGGCATGGCCGACGAGCCCTTTTGCCCCGGATGGAAGAACTCTTCAGCCTCGCGCACTTCGGAACGCTGAAGATGACGCACTTCAGTCGCCAGATTTTCAATTGAGGACGCAATCACGCCCAGCACGGCAAAGAACATGGCGTGGCGGTCGCGCGGAATCACCTGAGTCGAGACCGGCTCGACCGTCAGTCCGAGCTTGGCCGCAACATGGGCCTCGACTGCGGGATCGATGGTGGCAAAGGTGCCGACCGCACCCGAAATCGCGCAGGTCGCCACTTCGGCCCGCGCTGCCGCCAGTCTGGCCCGATTGCGCTGAAACGCGGCGTAATGGCCGGCGAGCTTCAGCCCGAAGGTGGTCGGCTCGGCATGAATGCCATGGCTGCGGCCGATGCAGACCGTATTCTTATGCTCCAGCGCGCGCCGTTTCAGCGCGGTCAGCAGCGCATCGAGATCGGCCAGCAGCAGGTCGGCCGCTTGCGTCATCTGCACGGCCAGACAGGTGTCGAGCACGTCCGAGCTGGTCATGCCCTGATGGACAAAGCGGGCCAGCGGCCCGACCTTTTCGCTGAGATGGGTCAGGAAGGCGATAACGTCATGACGGGTCTCCCGCTCGATTTCGTCGATGCGGGCAATGTCGAACACGCCGTCGCAGGCCCGGACCGCCGCCGCAGCTTGCCGAGGGATTACACCGAGTTCGGCCTGAGCATCGCAGGCATGAGCCTCGATCTCGAACCAGATGCGGAAGCGGTTTTCAGGTTCCCAGATGCGGACCATCTCGGGACGGCTATAACGAGGAATCACGGCGCAAAAACTCCATTACCGAAGACACGGCCTGACGAAGACACCGCCTGACGAAGACACCGCCTGACATAGCATGTCCGGCGAAGGCGGGCGATATCCCTTACGCTTTCTTGTCCAGCACCGCGGCGACGGCATGGCGGACCGCATCGAGCAGCGGTTCATGGTCGGTGCCGGCTTCGCCTTCCCAGCGATCGAAGTGGATCAGGCTGTCGAGCGGCAGACGGGGGCGCCAACCGGCGACCTCCAGATCGGGACGGTCGCAAAAATGGCTGACCCGGCCGAGGCACAGATACGCGATCGGCACCACCCGCTCGGGAATGCCGAGCAGGGCCTGAAGCCGGGGCGGATGTAGAATGCTGACCCAGCCGACCCCCAGCCCCTCCGCCCGTGCCGCCAGCCACAGATTCTGGACGGCGCAGACCGTGCTGTAGAGGTCCATTTCGGGGCTGTGCGTACGACCGAGCACCACCGGCCCGGCCCGATCGCGATCACAGGTGACGCACAGATTGATCGGAGCGTCGCGTATCCCTTCCAGTTTGAGCCGGCGATAAACCTCTTGTCGCTCGCCCTCGAACAGGGTCGCGGCTTCGGCATTGGCGGCGGTGAAGTCACGGTGAATGCCGGCTTTGACCGCCGGGTCGGTGACCAGAATGAAGCTCCAGGGCTGCATGAAGCCGACCGAGGGCGCAAAGTGAGCGGCGGTCAGCACGCGCGCCAGCACATCTTCGGGCACCGGATCGGGCAGAAACTGCCCGCGCACGTCGCGCCGCCCGAAGATCGCTTTATAAAGGCCGGCTTGATCGGCTGCCGAGAAATCCTGATCACTCATAACTGTTTCAATCGACTAACTTTCCTTGGCGGTCAAACGATTTGTCCCGTACTCGGCCAATTCCACCACGACTCCGTCCGGGTCGCGCAGATATACCATGCGCTTGCCGGCGGGAAGAATTTCAAACGGCACTTGTACCGGCTCGATCCCTTCGGCATAGCCGAGGCTGCGCGCCCGGGCCAATGTCGAATCGATGTCGGCGATCCGGACGGCAAAATGCCGCAACCCTTCAGTCGGCAGTCGGCTTGTCGCCGGTTCGGGTGTCCCGGCGGGTTCCCGATATTTCAGCAGCTCGATGCGAAAGCCCGGATCGGCTCCGCGCAGAATGACGCAATGGGCAACCGCTCCCGGCAGCCCGGTCACCGACTCGAACCACGGGCCACGCAGCTCGGAATCCAGAGCGACGGTCATGTCGAACAGCGTGCGGTAAAAATTTGCCGAGGCCGCCATGTCGGCGACCACGATGTTCAGATGATCCAGGCGAGGGGACGGCGGGGAATCCACCACTATGTCTCAACCACTATGCTTCAACCATGGTCGATAACGGTTCAAACGGAGATGGACACGGACGAAGTCGCCGTGGTGGATGGGGCGTTCGCAGCAATAAAGGACGCCGCGGCAACAGGGGCCGCGCTTTTCGTCGAACGTGCCGACTCCGTCACTGCCGTAGTCTTGCCGGTTTCAGTTGAGGACTGTGAAGTCGAGGCATCGACATACGGGCCGCCGAGCATAGTTTTCTTAAGCAGGCCCTGCTGATACTTTTTGACCACCTCTTCAGAGGGGATTTGATCCTTGACCTCTCCGGTCGAGGGATCTCTGATCAGTTCGATCGGGATGCTGGCGAAGCTGTCGTATTTAAAAACCGGAGTTGCGTAGGGGATCATCACCTTGGAGGCGGCAGCCTGAGCCTGATTCACTGCATTTTCGGCCGCAACCTGCCTCGACGCCTGAACTGGCGCCTGAAAAGACAGTGGTGTTGTGCCGGTTGTTGCGGTGATCGCCATGTTGAAGCCCGTCCTCGTCCCCGTCCCTCCACCAATCCACCGAGAATTTTGAATCAAGTTATATCAAAATGCAACTGCTAATTCCGACAGGACCGCCGGACCGGCTAGAAATCCAGATTCCGGTAATGCGGCGGCGGCGGTACCCCCGGCACGAAATCCAGCAACAGCAGCCGGAAGCTGGGGCGGGACTTGACCCGGGCATACCAGTCTTTGGCCTCCGGATGCTGGTCCCACGGCACCAGCCCGCAATAATCGACCGCTGATAATTGCACGCCGGCCGCGACATCGGCGAGGGAGAAATTGTCCCCTCCCAGCCAGCTTCGCCGCTCGGCCAGCCAGGCGATATAGTCGAGATGATAATGGATGTTGGCCAGCCCGGCCCGGATCGCAAGCCCCGAGGGTTGGCCCGAATTGCTGACCCGCTTGATCACTTTTTCACCGACCAGATTCTCGGTGACCTCGCGATCGAATTTATGTTCGAACCACTCGAGTAAGCGCCGGACTTCGGCCCGCGCCTGCGGTCCGTCCGGCAACATCGGTGGCGTGGGGTATACCTCTTCGAGATACTCGCCGATGGCGCTGCCGACGATGACGCCACCATCGGGTTCGGTCAGCACCGGGACATCACCCGCCGGGTTAAGGACAAGGAAATCCTCACGGCGGCGCCAGGGCTGCTCGATCACCGGCTCGAACGGGAGCCCTTTCTCGGCCAGCACCACGCGCACGCGGCGCGACAAAGGTGAAAGAGGATAATGATATAATGTTCGCATGGTCGCCGACTGTAGCCTAACCGGGGCGCCGATGACAGAGGGAAGGCGACTCTTTCCCGTTCCTTATCGGCCTTACGACCCGGCGGTCTTGCGGTAAAGCACGAAATCCCCGTCGGCGGCGGTCCCGGCCGTCACTTCTTGCCAGCCGTTGCGCTGATAAAACGCCCGTGCGCCGAGATTGCGGGCGGCACAGCGTAATTGGGCGACCGTACCCAGATGCCCGAGCGCGCAACCGATCAATTCGCGCCCGATACCGCGATTGCGCCAGGGCGCATCGACGAACAGGTGGCGAATCGTGTTGTCGGGCAGAGCCGCCGAGACGAAGCCGACCACACCCTCGGCGGTCACCGCGACCCAGACTTCCTCGTCGGCAACGCTGTCGTAATAGTCGCGCAGACGAAACATTTCAGGCGGATGCCAGGGAAAAGCATCGCGCCGGCCGGACAGAAAAATATCAGCGCAGCGCGGGCTATCCGCAGCATCGGCCAAGCGTAAAATCAACCCGGTTTGTGCCCGGAGTGGCATGATCAGGCCGCCTTGGCGATGCAATCGACCGGACACGCGGCAACACACTGGGGTTCGTCGAATTTGCCTTCGCACTCCGTGCATTTATTCGGGTTGATCACAAAAACGCTGCCCTTTTCGCTGATGGCCCGATTGGGGCATTCCGGTTCACAGGCGGCACAGGCGGTGCAGCTGTCGGCATCGATTTTGTAGGCCATTGAAGAATATCCCTTACAGGTGTGCTCTATCGCCCCTACAGCGACAGAAAGTAGCGGAGTTGATAGGTGCCGAACCGCGCCAGCAAGCCGACTCGGCGGATCGCGAAGGGGGAGCCGCCCCCGGCCATCGCGCCATACTTGGTGGTGAGGAACGAGCGATAGCCAAGCGCGCGGGCAAGGGCCGGGTCGCGGTCTTCTTTGAAATCGCGGCCGGGTTTGCCCCACGGGCAGGCGAAATGGTCGCAGGGACGTCCGGTCACCGCTTCGATTGCGGCCTTGGAGCGTTGCAACTGGTCGCGCGCCTCGTCGTCGTCAAGGGTGATGAATTTGCGGTGGCCGGCGCTGTGAGACCCTATGGTCATGCCGGCTTCCTGCAAGCTCAGGCACTCTTTGCGAGTGACGAAGCGGACCGGCCGGCGGTCGGGAGCGAAAAAGGCGCGTTGTGCCGGAGTCTCGGCGTTCGGGTCATCGCCGAGAAAATCCGATATGATGAAATACGCGGCCGGAATCGAGCGCTCGGCTAGAATCGGCAGGCCATTCGTGAACGTATTGCGAAAGCCGTCGTCGAATGACAAGCAGAGATAGCGGCCGTCGAGCGGCGTCCCCGTCTCCAATAGCCGCACCGCATCGTCGAGGCCGATGAACTCTCCGTAATTCCGCATTTCATCAAGGTGTCGGGCAAAGCCGGACCGTTCATCGTCAAAGACATGATGATAAAATGGAAATCTCAGCCAAGTGCCCGCGGTATCGACGTGCCGCCGCTGCGATTTGGCATAAAGCTTGGCTTGTTCGACCAGCAACCGGACCTTCGAGCCGAGCGGCTTGGGCGCAATATACTCGGGATAACGGCGTGGTTCCGGCTCGGGAACTTCCGGCCCGTAGAGCGCGGCCACCCCCTTGGCATAGGCTTCCCAGCTATAGGTACGGGCGGCGTCCGCCGCGCTCAATCCGAGTCGCTCACGCAAAGCCCGATCGGCGATCAAGCGGCCGAGCGCCGCTGCCAGTGACTCGGGATCGGCCGCTTCGACCACGGAACCGTCGACACCGTCGCGGATGATCGAGCCGGTATGCGGCGTGACCACGGCCGGCAAACCATACGCCATCGCCTCGTAGACCGCCTTGGCCGAGCCTTCCATCAGGCTGGGCAGCACGAAAATATCGGCGTCGGCAAAGTATGGCGCCATGTCGGCCTGAAAGCCGGCGAAGCGGACGCCGGGCGGGGCGGTCCGCACCCACTCGGCGGCTTCGGCAAAGACCCGGCCGCACATGATCAGTTCCGCCTCGGCCGGCGGCAGGGCCAGCGTGCGCCATGCCTCCAACAGAAACGGGACGCCCTTGCGCTGGTTGACATTGCCGGCGAACAGCACCCGGACCGGGCCGCTGCGCCCGGCCCGGCGCGGCGGAGCGGCCACCGGATCGGCTCCGAACGGAATGACCACGGCGCGGGCGCGGGCCGCTTCGGGCAACGAGTCGCGGACGAAGGTTGACGGGCAAACCAGGACATCGGCGATGTCGATACAGGCATCGGCTGCCGGATCTTCGAGCGAACCCACCGACTCGGGGTCGATCCGCCCCGAGTCGACCAACGGCTGATAGCAGCGCGGGTGGGCCATGTGCAAATCGATCAGCACCCGAACTCCGCGCGCTTTCCAATAGGCGGCGGTTCGCGGCAAATGGTCCCAGAGATGGACGACCGACGGGGTTTCCTTCAGCCGGCGGCTTTGCCATTCGCAGAGTCGATCAAACAACGCCTGTTCGATCTCGCGGGCGGGCAGGCGCGGAAAGAACTTGATGCGCAGGAAGTTCAGTCCGCGCGGCACCAGCGAGCGCCCGGGCAACGGAAAATGAATCGGCGCATGATCGACCGCCGAGCCCCGGGCGATGACGCGCGGCCGGCAGGTCTCGAAGCGCACGAGTTGCCACGGCCGGAAGCCGGGAGCTTTACGAGCGCCGAACACGGAGTTGACGATAAACAGGATGGACATGGGGGAACCGACGATTACGGCATGGCGCGAAGAACGAGCCTATCGTATGGTTCTATTCTGAACAGCACAAGTTTAACCGATTGTAAGCCTGACCGATGGCACGTCTGTGCGATAACAAGTTTAACCTGAACAAGACGAACCGATGAGCGCTGCCGACATCCTGCTGGTGACCCGTCAGTTCGCGCTGCGCTGGGGCGGCGCCGAGCACTCGATTGCCGAGGTGATCGAGGAGCTGACGGCTGCCCATCCCGGCACGCGCTGGGACGTGACCGATGGCGGTTTTGATCCGCCGAAAGGGCTGCGCCCCTTACCGCTGGTCAATCTGGTGCGTGACCGGCAAAAGCTGCGGGCCGCGGCGGCGAGCGCGCAGGGGCATCGTCTGGTGCTGGCGCAGTCGCTGGTCGCTCCGCCCGTGATCAATGCGCTGCCCGAGCGTCTGCCGGTCGCCTATTTCCTGCGCGATGTCGCTTATTGGGACCAATGGCCCAACAATGAACGGGGGGCGCGGCGTTTGGCCAAGTCGGTGTATCGGCTGGCGATGGTGCCGTTTCTGCGCTGGTTCCGGCGGGAGAATACCAGGGCGCTGCATCGCGCCGATCTGCTGGTGGCCAACTCGGCCTTCATGGCTGAACGGATTCACGCGGTTTGTCAGCGCGACGCACTGGTGGTGTTTCCGCGCACGCCCGTTGCGCCGCAACCGCTGGCGCCCGGTGACGTGGTCGGCATGGCCGGCGACGGTGCCGACAAGGGCGGCGGCATTGTCCGGGCCTTGGCTCGAAACTTTCCCGACGTCACGTTTCGCATTCATAGCCGTTCGATTCCGGCCGATACCCCGCCCAATGTCGTGGCGGCTCCCTGGGAGCGCGATCCCTGCGCGTTGTACCGCGGCTTGCGCTTGATGCTGGTGCCGTCTCAGGTTGCGGAAGCCTATGGCCGGGTTGCGCTGGAGGCGCAGGGCCATGGCGTGCCGGTGCTGGTCAGCGCGGTCGGCGGCCTGCCCGAGAATGTGCCGGGTTCGCAATGGCGGGTGCGGAATTATCGTTCACCCGACGCCTGGATCGATGCGTTCGAGCCGGCTTTCGCCGCGGCAGCGATGGCGCGGGGCACCGTCCACGCCTTTGCCGCTCATCGACGGTACGAGGCGGATCGCCAGCATCGCCAACTCATGCAGCATCTGGTCGGTTTGCTTAAGCATGGCCGGAGCAACCCGCCGGTCGCCGAGCCTATCGACGAGGCGTTCGAGGATGCGTGACTATTGCGGCTATCGCTGTCATCTGGCGTTTAAGCGGGCCGGGATTGCGGCCTTGCGGACCGCCGTGAGGATACGTCTCACCGCGCGCCCGGCCGCGCCGGTCAAGGTGCCGAGCGGGACCGTGGTGCTGCTCGATCGTTGTCTCGGCATCGGCGATGCGTTGATGATCTCCCCGGCTTTGCGCCTGTTGGAGCCGCTCGGTCCGGTGACGGTGGTTACCGCGCTGCCGCCGGTGCTGGACTGGACGGGCGAGTGGCGCCGCTGTGCCGATTGGGCCGGGATGGTTGCGGCGGTCAACGAGTTGGCCGCAGACGGGCGCTTGCTGTTGGTGCCCAAGCTCGGGGTGCGCGGTCTGATTACTTTGTTGCGCTGGCCGGGCGCGGTTCCCGCCGGTGTGGTGCGACTCGACGAGACGCGCTGGCTCGATGCGGCGGGCGGGCGGAGCGGGACGATTGCCGCCGGGCACTATACCGAAGGCGCGCTGGCCTGCGCCTGGGCCTTGTTGAACCGGTCCGGCGCCGAGACGCCGCCCCGCTTGCCTCCTTTAGTTGCCGCGCGTTTGCCGACTGAGTTGCCGGACGGGCCGCTGGTCGCATTGGCGCCCCGGGCTACCTCGCGCATTAGAATCTGGCCCTTGCCCTATTGGCGTGCGCTGGTGCTCCGGTTGGCCGAAGCGCGTCCCGAGCTTCGCTTCGTGCTGCTCGGCTCGGCCGAAGAGCGGGTATTCGGCGACGAAATCGGAACCGAGCCGCCGATTTACAATCTGATGGGCCGCTTGTCGCTGGCCGAAACCGCGGCCGTGATCGCGCGCTCGGCCGTGCTGGTCGCCTGCGACAACGGCTTGATGCATATCGGGCTCGGCACCGACACGCCACTGGTTGCAGTGTTCGGCAGCACGCCCCCGATGGCACGGTTATGCGGCTCGAACTGGCGTTTGGCGTATGATCCGGCCTTGTGCCCGCGTGGATTGGCGCCCTGTTACCCCGATTTGCACCGTGATCCGTCCTGCCCGACCGAAATCGAGTGCTTGACCGGCCTGAGTCCCGAGCGGGTGGCCGGGTTGGCGCTCGAATTGCTTGATCAAGGAACTGCGCAGTCATGAGAAAGTTGAAAGCCCTGGCGGTGATCGCGGCGTCGCCGTTGCTGGACCTGATCGGACTGGTGCGCGCCCGGGTCGCCCGGCGAGCTTCGTTGCGCTATTACGCGGTCTCGGCCGAGTACCCCGGTTATCTGCATCACGGCGAAGCGGCGGCTTTTTGTCGCTATCATGCCAAGCGCTATTGCCTCGGGGCCGGCATCGATGTCGGCGCCGGGCGCTGGCCCTTTCCCGGCGCGCACGCGGTCGAGGACGGCCCCGAAGAGAACGCCTATCGCCTGAAGGCTACGGATGCCAGCCAGGACTACGTGTTTTCCTCGCATTGCCTGGAACATCTGGAGCGCTGGTCCGACGCGCTGCTTGAATGGCGCCGCGTGCTCAAGCCCGGCGGGATTTTGTATCTGTATCTGCCGCACCCGGCGTGCCGGATGTGGAACACCGAGATTCTGCACCACCATGTCTGGCAGCCCGAGCCCGACGCGCTGCCGGCGCACCTCGAATCGATCGGTTTCGAGATTCTCGAGTCGAGCCTGTTCCCCGACGCCTATCTGTCGTTCTTCGTGGTGGCGCGGCGAAGGGGCTGATTACCTCAACCCCGCTCGATCACTTCGCCCAGACAGAGCACGGTTTCCTCGTCGAACGGGCGACCGACCACTTGCAGGCCGAGCGGCAACCCCTCTTCAGATAAGCCGCCTGGGACCGAGAGCGCGGGCAGACCGGCCAGATTGACGGTCACCGTGAACACGTCGATCAGATACATCGCGACCGGATCATCGAGATTTTCGCCGAGCGCAAAGGCCGGCACCGGCGAGGTCGGGTACAGTAAAGCGTCAACCTTCTCGAACGCGGCGGCGAAGTCGTCGGCAATCCGGCGGCGGACCTGTTGCGCCTTTTTGTAATAGGCGTCGTAATAACCGGCCGAGAGCACGAAGGTGCCGAGCAGAATACGGCGCCGCACTTCGGGACCGAAGCCGGCCGAGCGCGTATTTTCATACATATCGATCAGGTTGGCGCCCTCGACCCGGCGGCCGAAGCGCACGCCGTCATAACGGGCCAGGTTCGACGACGCCTCGGCCATCGCGATGATGTAATAGCAGGGCAGGGCGTAGCGACTGAGCGGCAGTGAAACCTCGACAATCTCGGCCCCGGCCTCGCGCAGACGTTGCGCGCCGCCGTCCCACATCGTCCCGACATCGGCGCGCAGGCCGGGCAGGCGGTATTCCTTGGGAATGCCGATGCGCAGACCCTTGACGCTTTTGCCGAGCGCCGCCTCATAGTCGGGCACCGGCCGGTTGACGCTGGTCGAATCACCGGGATCGAACCCGGCCATCTCGCGCAGCATGATCGCGGAGTCGCGCACGGTGCGCGTGATCGGTCCGGCCTGATCAAGCGACGAGGCATAAGCGACGATGCCCAGGCGTGAACACCGACCATAGGTCGGCTTGATCCCGGCAATGCCGCAGAACGAGGCGGGCTGGCGAATCGAGCCGCCGGTATCGGTGCCGAGCGAGGCCGCGGCCGAGTGCGCCGCCACGCATGCCGCCGAGCCGCCGGACGAGCCGCCGGGCACCAGATCGCGCGAATCACCCGGTCGCTTCAGCGGATTGATGGTCGGGCCATAGGCGCTGTTCATGGTCGAGGAGCCCATGCCGAACTCGTCGAGATTGGTCTTGCCCAGCATGACCGCGCCGGCGTTCCAGACCTTGGCCGACACCGTCGACTCGTAGGGCGGCACGAAGCCCTCAAGAATACGGCTGGATGCGGTAGTTTGAATCCCCTTGGTGCAATACAGGTCTTTGACCGCGATCGGCAGCCCTTCAAGCGGGCGGGCGGTGCCGGCCTGAAGCCGTGCATCGCTGGCGGCGGCATCGGCCAGCGCACGTTCCGGCGTCTCGGTCACATAGGCATTGAGCGCGCGCGTCGCTTCCATGGCCTTCAGATAGGCCCCGGTCAGCTCTTGCGCCGAGAAGCTGCGCTCGCGCAAACCATTGCGGGCTTCGGCCAGGGAAAGCTTGGTCAGTTCGGTCATGGCGGGCGGGACTCCGGCGGGGGAACAAGCTCGGCTCTGTCTTAGGGGGAGTTGCCCCCTTTCCGCAATAAAAATGGCCGCCCGGCCTCTTGACGAGACCGGAGCGGCCCTGACGACAATGGGTGATTACTCTTGAGCGACGCGGTAATTCAGATCAGGCGGTCAGCGGCTTGCCGAACCGGTCGACCACTTCGGTCACCCGTTCGTTGAGCGGAGCCAGCGCCTCACGCGCTGTAGTGGAAACCAGGGCCGACATGCGCTCGGCTTCGCCAACCAGCGCGGTCACGCTTTCCTTGGCGAAAGATTGCTGGATTTCAGCGGCCTCGACCACGGTGCCGGCGGTGGCAAGCTTCTTCAGCGCCGCCAAGGAAGCCTCGGAATTCTTTTGCGAAAAATTCACCACCGCTTGACTGGCTTCTTCAAGACCGCGCGCAACGATTCGAGTGCTCTCAACCAAAGCGGCAAGATTTTTTTCGTTAAGCGCCTTAACTTCTTCGAAATTGGCTTTGGCGGTGTTCCCGGCCTTTTCCGCTTGCGCCCGGCTGGCCTTAACCAGTTCTTCAAGCGCCTGCTGGCTGCGGCTAACGACCTCTTCGACGATCTTGGTGGTGGCGGCGATCTGTTCGTTCATGGTCGATCTCCTGTGGTCCGATGGGCTGACGATGTTTTTGCTGCGGTGCAACATAAGCCCCAATATAGGCATTCTTAACGGACCGTCAATGATTTTTTTGTGCAGTGCACAAAACTTTTTACGGGTAATATTCCCTGTGGGATGTTGTTTTTCGGTTTCGGCGCTGCGTCTCGGATCCGGCTCCGCCATCACGGCCGGTTCAGTTATTATGGAATATCGACGCCATGCTTGCACCGAACGATGCCGGGCGGCAAAGTGCGCCTGGGATTAACGCAGGCCGGAATAATGCGGGCCGGGATAATACAGGAAAGCGCCGGGCATGACCTATTGCTTGGGAATTAAAATCAAGGACGGGCTGATCGCACTGGCTGACGGCCGGATCACCAGCGGGACACAATTATCCGCTGCCCAAAAATTGATCATGATGGAGAGCCTCGGCTCTAAATTCTTCATCATGACCTCGGGCCTGCGCAGTGTTCGTGATAAAACGTTGGCTTATCTGCGGCGGTCGTTGGTGCACGAGCATGTCGATGGCTTTCCGACCATGCTCGATGCCGTCACCAGCTTTGCCAAATGTCTGCGCCAGGTCGCCAAAGAGGACCGCGAGGCGCTGGAGGGATCGAAGCTGTCGTTCAACCTGCACGCCATCATCGGCGGTCAGCTATCGGCCGATTCCGAGCCCTCGATGTACCTGATCTATCCCGAAGGCAATTGGATCGAAGTGGACGAGCGCACGCCATATCTGACCATCGGCGCCACCGGCTATGGCAAGCCGATTCTCGACCGGGCCTTGCGCTATACCACGCCGATGCAGGCCGCTTTGAAAATCGCCTATCTGTCGTTCGATTCCACGCGGTTCAGCTCGTCCGACGTCGGCTATCCGTTCGACTTGACCACCTATAGCCCGCCCGAGCGGAAATGGCGGCTGACCAGCTTCGATTATGATGATCTGGTCGAGCAGCGGGTCTGGTGGAACCGGAATATTACCGAACTGCTTCAGGGTTTGCCTGATTCGCCGTGGGTTTCGCGTTTGATGCCGCCGGCCCTGTCGCAGAGCGAGGCGCCGGTCGTGTTAGTAAAACCCGAACCCGATCGCTGATTTTCACCCCGCCTTCGCTCCGCACGGAAAGATTTTGAAACGCGACCCCATCAAGGCAGGCGCTGATCAGCCAGCTTAAGGAACCGTCGGGGGTCGGGGCAATTCCGCCCGGCATCGGGGTGAACAGGCCAAGCCGGTCAAGTTTATAAAGCAGCGCGTCAAGATCGCCCGGCTTCAGCACGGTCGGCCGGGCTTCTTCTTGTTGCCTGGGGGCGGTCCCGGCCGGCAGCGAGAGGGGATGGATCACCGCACCGCCCGCCTCGTTGCCGATAACATCCAGAATTTGAAAGCCGCTGCGGTCGGGCGGGCGATAAACCAGCCGGAAGCTGTCGGGTGCGCCGATATCGCAATTGCGGAGCAGGTCTTCCCCGCTGAGATAGGTCAGCCAAGCCCCCGGCCGGGCGTCCGGTTCTTCGGCATCGATCAAGGCGCAGCCGCACAGCGTCAAAGTGCAGGCGCACACGGTTAAGGTGCAGGCGGACACGGTTAAGGTGCAGGCGCGCGCGGTCGCGGGTAGGGCAACGAACAAAATCCGCAAATAACCGACGGCCCTCTGGACAGCGAATCGGTTTGTGTCTAGGATTCGCACTGCGAGTCGGGGCGCCGCAAGGCCGCAAGGGAGTTCTGCCACCGTGTATCCGTCAAAATCCTTCATTTCATTGCTACCCGGTCTCCGACAGGTTGCCCGGATTTCCTTAAAATTTTGTGCAACAGCGGAGGTAGCGACGAAATGCCGCACCTCTTATGCACTATTACCGGTCTTTGCCGCAGCGCTGCTTGCCGGCACGGCAACCGGTGCCGGCCCGGCGGAGGCGCGGGGCTATACTTCGATCATTATCGATGCCCAAAGTGGGGCGGTGCTTCAGAATGACAGCGGCGATGCCCGCAATTATCCGGCATCCCTGACCAAGATGATGACGCTATATCTGACCTTTGAGGCGCTGGATACCAAGAAGCTGCGGCTTGATCAGGAAATTCCGATTTCCCAGCATGCCGCCAACCAGTCGCCTTCGAAGCTCGGGCTTTCGCCGGGCGAGACGATTAAGGTCGAGCATGCCATTCTGGCCGTGGTCACCAAGTCGGCCAATGATATCGCGGTCGCGTTGGGTGAAGCGCTGGGCGGCAGCGAAGCGGCGTTTTCCGTCATGATGACGCGCAAGGCGCAGGCGCTCGGCATGTCGCGCACCACCTTCCGCAATGCCTCCGGCTTGCCGAACGACCAACAGATGTCGACGCCGCGTGACATGGCGACGCTCGGGTTGGCCTTGATCCAGGACTGGCCCCAGTATTACCGCTATTTCAGCCGGACCTCGTTCACTTATAATGGCCAAACCATGGCCAATCACAATCATCTGATGTCGCGTTATCCGGGGATGGACGGCATTAAGACCGGCTTTATCAACAAGTCTGGATTTAACCTTGTCGCCTCGGTGGTTCGTAACGGCCGGCGTGTGGTGGCCGTGGTTTTCGGCGGGCCGTCGGCCCGGGGCCGTGACAACTATATGGCGTCGCTGCTCGACAAAGCCTTTCAGCGCATCGGCAGCGGTAAAAACGAGCCGGCGCCGGCCATGGTGAGCGCCCCGGCCAATGATACGGTCGCCGATGCCAAGGATGCCGATGCATCGGCGAACACCACGGCCGGGGACCGGGACGAAGACCCGCCGAAAAAGGCTACCCGCGCGTCGGGCGGCGGCTCCGGTCATGCGAAATGGGCCGCGCTGCTCGGTACCTTTAAAACCAAAGCGTCCGGCCGTCAGGCCATCGATCAGGCCAGCCGCCATTTGCCGTCCGGGGCCGGTCGTCCGGGGTCTTCCTTGCGTCAGGTCGGCAATCGCCACCACAAGCAGTTCCGGGCCGCTCTGACCGGTTTCAAGGACGAGCGCACCGCCCGTCTTGCCTGTAAGAATATCCATATTAAAAGCCACACCTGTGCGGCGGTCCGGGTCGGGGGGTGAGCAGGGGAACCCCCCGTTTCACTGCCTCGGCGGTGCCAACAGTGCCTTTGGCGGCGCTGAAAGCTGACCGACATAAATTTTGGTAAGAGCGCGCAGAATCGGCGGCATTGCGGCGATCACTGCATCAAAGGTCTCTTTGGTGACGACTTCGCACACGGTTTGGGTGGCGGCGGCGGCCGTCGCGCGCCGCAGGTCCGCGTTCAGCAGGGCCAGTTCGCCGAAGATGCGGCCGGGGCCCAGCGGCCCCAACTCTTCCATTCCGCGTTCACCCCGGCGAAGAATGCTGACCCGTCCGCTTTGGATCAAATAGGCGGTGGTTGCCGGATCATCCTGGTTAAAGAAAACATGGCCGGCGGCATAGACCCGTCGATCGAGTATCTTGGTAAAGTCGCGCACCGAGCGAATGATGGCGCCGCCTTCCACTCGCTCGCCGGGAGGCAGGCCATAGGCCCGTCGGATCGCCGCCACCAAACTTTCCAGCAGATAAGCTCCGAGCGGCTGGCAACGACTCAGCAAAAGCTTGAAGGTCTCGCGGTCGAGTTCCAGGCAGTCAACCTCGGCGATCACCTGAACCGTTGCGCTGCGCGGGCCGTCATCAATCAGTGCCATCTCGCCGATAATTGCGCCGCGTCCGACACTGGCAACCTTGTGCGTGTCGCCGCGGGTGCCGGTCACCAGCACGTCGACCCGGCCGTTTTCGAGCAACCAGGCCCGGTCGCCCCGCTCGCCCTGGCGAACCATCTCGGTCCCCAGGGGAAAGCGTCGCCGCCGAAGCTCTCTGTCGGGTTTTTCCATGCGCCATCCCTGCCACCGAACGATGCCCCCGGATTTACTCCGAAGGCATCGTGAAGTGTGATGGGTACGGGAAATTGCTTTATTTGACCAGAGAGCAACCGCCTTGGCTTAGCGGACGGAACGCCTGCTCGGCCGGAGTGGTTTGCACGATCTTGTAGTAATCCCATGGACCCTTCGACTCAGCCGGTTTTTTGACTTCGAACAGATAAAGCGGGTGAATCTTGCGGCCGTCGGCCCGGACCGAACCCTTGCCGAACAGCGGGTCTTCGGTCGGCAATTCCTTCATCTTGGCCACCACCTTTGCGCCGTCGTTCTTGTCGCCAAGCGCCGTCACCGCCTTCAAATAATGCAACACCGAAGAATAGACTCCGGCATGAACCATGGTCGGATGAATACCCTTGTCGAGTGCCGAAAAGCGTTTGGCAAAGGCACGGGTGCTCTCGCTCATGTCCCAGTAAAAAGCCCCGGTGAATTGCAATCCTTGTGCAGCCTGCAACCCGAGAGCATGAATGTCTGTTAGAAAGACCAGCATACCGGCCAGCTTCTGCCCGCCTTCAACAATGCCGAATTCCGCCGCTTGCTTAATGGCATTGGAAAAGTCACCCCCCGCCATGGCAAGGCCGATGACTTTAGCGCCCGAAGTCTGGGCTTGCAGCAGATACGACGAAAAGTCCGGGGTCTTCAGCGGGAAGCGAACGGCACCCAGTACTTTGCCGCCCTTTGCCGAAACCACGGCCGAGGTGTCCCGCTCCAGATCCTGACCGAATTTATAATCGGCGGTCAGGAAGAACCAGCTGGTGCCGCCGGTCGCCACCACCGCATTACCGGTGCCGTTGGCCAACGCCCAGGTATCATAAGTCCAGTGAATAGTATTCGGTGTGCAGGCGGCCCCGGTCAGGTCCGACGTCCCGGCCCCTGAATCCAGAAACACCTTGTTTTTATCCTTGGTGAGCTGGTTGATCTGGAGCGCTACGCCCGAATTCGGCACGTCGACGATGACATCGACGCCATCGGTTTCAAACCATTGCTTAGCGATGCCGACGCCGATGTCGGGTTTATTCTGGTGGTCGGCGCCGATGACCTCAACCTTCAAGCCCTTGGCCGCGGCGTCGAAATCCTCGATCGCCAGCTTGGCCGCGATCACCGAACCGGCGCCGCCAAGGTCTGAGTACACGCTCGACAAGTCATTGAGCACACCGATTTTGATGCTTTGCTCGGCTGTAGCCGGACCGGCGATGGCCAACACCACCGCCCCCGCAAACGCCGCACCGGTTAACCTCGACATGGAACCTCCCCCTTCGCAGACGCAAGATAGAACGAGCTAATGATTACTGGAATGTGATATGAATACATAGTAATTTTTATTGCACCTGCGAAGCTGGCGATAAGCGGATCAAACGCCCATGAAAATCTCGACACGGATCGGACTGGCTGCCGGGGTACCGGTTTTGAACGCGGTAGCGCTGGTGATTTGCGCCTGTGTCGGGATCAGCGTGCTTGATTCCAGCGCGCAAAGGGCGCTTCAGGCCGATCGCGCCGCGCTGTCGGCACAAACGGCGTTTTTGGCCGAGTCCGAATTCAGGGACGGCGGTGACACCAAAACCGCCGACCGGGTTGATGTCGCCTTGCGCGAGGCGATCGATGGCCTTGCCGCCATTGACTCGGCTGCGACGATCCGCCAGGGATTGGAGAGCCACCGGGCCGCGTTTGCCGAATATCGCCGGATCGAAAAGGAGCGGGTTGAATTCGCCGGCCGGGCCGACCGGGCCACCAGTGATCTCGTCACCAGTATTCGATTAGCCAGCCGTCAGCAATTCGAGCGCCGAGCCAGTCTTCAGCGCCAGCTTGCCGACACGGACGCGGCCATGCGGACCAATCTCGCCGCCAGTCAGGCCGGTGAAGCCTTGACCAAGGCCATGCTCAACGCGCGACTGGCGCAGACCGCCTATGGTTTTACCCGAGAAGCTCGCCAGGGAAGCACCGCCCGCGCCTACACCACCCTGATGATCCGACATGGCACCAAGCTGGCCGGCATGGCCGGGACCGCCGGGGCCGATCCTGAGCTGCCGCCATTGATTTCGGAATATGAACAGGCGTTGCTTGGGTTGATACAGGTTCTTGATGATCACGGTCAGGACGGGGACAAGGTCGCCGCGCGCACCGAGGCCACGGCCAAGGTCGAGGATGCCTTTAACAAGCTGTCGGTGCGGGCGTTCAATGTCGCCAATGCCGCCGCCGCCGGTTACAGGCAAGCGGTCGATGCCGCCAATCAGGCGCGGGAAACGCTCTTTGAAGCGACCAAGGCCGAGGATGCCATGGCCGAGATCGTACGCCGGTTGGAAACGGTGCAGATTATCGAGGCTTATTACGTCGCGTCGCGCGGCCAACGCGGCTCTCCCGATGAAGCGCAGGCCGCAATCAAATCAACCGAGCCTCCGTTGGCTTTGCTTGACGGACTGTCCGAACGGGTCCGTAATCCCGAAATCGTGACCAGCATGCGCGGGGCGTTGAAGCGCTTTTCCGAGACCTTTCCACTGATCGTCGAGTCGACCAAACGACAGGCCGAGATCGCTCAAGCCACCCGCCGGGAAAGTGTCGAATTACTGGCGCGTACGGCCGAGTTGCGTCGTGTTATCGACGAGGCCCGCACCGGTACGCGCGATCTGACCGACATGATTTTGGTTTGGGGCGGGTCGCTTGGCCTGATTCTGACCGGTTTGCTCGGCTTCTTCCAGGCGCGCTCGATCGTCGGCGCGTTGCGCCGGATTACCGGCGTGACCGTCAGGCTGTCCCACGGCGATCTCACGGTCAGCACGGTCGACCGTGCCCGCACCGATGAAATCGGCGAGATGGCCGAAGCGGTCGAGGTGTTCAAGCAGTCGATGATTCGCACGCGCGAGCTTGAGGCCGCGGCGCGGGCCGCCGAAGATCATGCCGATGCACAGCGCCGTCAGGCTATGGCGGAAGTAGCCCGTGATTTCGACTCGGCCTTCGGAAAGGTCCTGGGCAGTGTCGGCGCCGCCAGCCAGCAAATCCGCGACGGCTCCGCCCGCCTGCGTGCGACCGCGGACAATATGCGTAATCGGGCCGCAACCTCATGCGAACAGGCCAACGCCGCCGCCGATGTGGTCGGTGTGGTTAATGATGCATCTCAACAATTGTCACGGTCGATCGGCGAGATCGGCCATCGGGTCGCCGCTTCCGGCACCGCCGTGCAATGTGCTGCCGACCGGGCCCGGGCCAGCGAAGGCGCGGTGCGGGCCTTGACCGAAAGTTCTCAGCGGATCGGTGAAATCGTTAAATTAATTCACGATATTGCCAGCCAGACCAATTTGCTTGCGCTGAATGCCACGATCGAAGCGGCTCGGGCCGGCGAGGCGGGCAAGGGGTTTGCCGTGGTTGCGGGCGAGGTCAAAAACCTGGCCAACCAGACCGCCAAAGCCACCGAAGATATCGGCAAACAAATCGTGGCGATCCAAAGCGCCACCGGCGATGTCGTCGGGGCAATTACCTCGATCCGCACCACCATCGGTGAAATCGAAGCGCTGTCATCCGAAGTATCGAGTGCGGTTTCCGGTCAGCTCGACCACACCAGGCGCATCACCGAGGCGGTTTTTGACGCGTCGGCCAAGTCACGACAAGTTGCTGAAAGCGTCGGTGTCATGGCGGAGGCTTCGGCGGACACCGGTAAGTCGGCGGTCATTCGGCAACCCGTCTTGCGTCCGAGTTCAAGACCCTTCAGGGTGATGCCGATCGCTTTGTCGCGTCGATGCGGGGGTAGGAGACGGCTTAAGAACGCAGCACTTTTCCAGCCCGTTGTTGAATAATCGGAAGCCGCAATAAAGCACGCAGCGCATGGCGGACAACTTTATATCCTGCCGACATCCAGCCTTGATAGGAGGTTAAGGCAAGCGCAGTGATGGGTAATACGGTTTCCAACTCGTAACGATCGGCAAGCCGATCTCGTAAACGCGGTTTCAAAGCGCCCTCGCCGACGAAGTTCAACGGGGAGAGCAACAGTTTGTCGAGCGCCAGCGGCCAAGTCCGATCGCCCGCCCGGTTGGTGATGTTAATTCGGTCCGGGCTGTGAGGCTGAATGACCGCCACATTCTCCCCATCATGCGGGTTGTGCCGCTCGGTAAGCCGGTTCAGCCGCTCGCGCCAGAAGGTCGCATATTGGTCGAGTCTGATAAAGGCATGATCGGGGAAAGAGATTGCTAACCTATCCAAAAGGATTGGAAGAAGAGAAATATGGATATTGTCATTATCATGCCCGTAAAAAAAGATCGGTAAGAAAGATTCGGAAAGCTGAATTGCCGTTTTCATATAATATGAGTAAAGGTACTCGTTAATTCCGGATAAGGAAGATGTCGACTTCAAGATATTACCCGGGGAAACCGGGTGTATCGGCACTTCTAGATGAGTGGCTTTGCCGTCGTTAAGCTCAATCGGAAGAGAGTCAAAAATAAGACCGAAATTAGAAGTATAATTAATATTATTACTGGCCATGATATCGCCGATGCCCGGAAAAGACTTGCCGGATGGCATGGCGGCGCCACAAATATTGAGGCCGAGCCGACGCAGAAAGTCAATAGAGGTTTTTAAATTCTTTTCATTAGTTGCCGGGTCGCGCTCGAATGTATAATGATAATGGCAGTGCGAGCCGATTTCTGCGCCGGCGTCATGGCTGCGGCGAATGCTGTCAAAATCCGAAGCAAAACAAGATGTGGTAAAATATATACTGCACCATGCCATATGGCGATCAAGTTTTTTAGCAATAAGTTTATACGAGCCCTCGGCATTGTCGTCAACATCGACCCGATAATTCATAACACCGCGCTTGGCGTTCGGATACCACCATAGAAACCGAGCCTCACAGTCGTTAGATAAAAGAAGTTCAAATAACGTCTTGGCACAGAAATGAAGTATTTCACTCTTGTTGCCATGATCGGCCCGAATAGTGAAATAATGGCCTGAATATTCTATTTGCCCCGCCCCTCGCTGGTAGTGATTAAGTGATGAAACAAGCCCGGCATCAAATGTGGCGACGGTTCCGTTAACCGCAAACTCTGTTCCCGGGCACAAAAAAAGCTTGCCTTGTCCGGGCGAAAAAGTAACGCAAATATCAGCACTGGAAAAATCATCTACTATAGCAAAGCCGATTTGGAGGATTACCGACCGGATGATAAATTTGTCTGAAATCATTGGGTCGATATAGACGCGTGTCACAGCAATGCCGGGGCGAAAATTTGTATCCATGAAAAGCCCCGCCCCCATGCAACACCGCACACAGTTAGCCGATTATACCGCAAGCTTCATGCGCTGGCGATATCAATCATTCAGGGAGGCATTCAGGGGGGCTTCAGGAGCGGCTAAAGTTTAACCTGAAGCGGGGATGATATGGTCGGCAGGAAGGCGGATCGTGGCGGTGGTCCCGGTCCCGGGTTCACTTTCAAGCGTCAACCGCCCGCCATGATAGGCGGTGAGCCGAGCTGCCAGCGGCAAACCCAGGCCGGCGCCTTCGAACCGGCGGCCGAGAGCATTATCGGCCTGGATGAAGGGGCGCATCACCTTTTCCATGTGCTCGGGATTGATCCCGATCCCGGTATCAATCACGGCCAGCGTCAGTCCCCCTTCCGGTTCGGGGCGCATCCGTAAAATCACCTTGCCGTCCCGTGGCGTGAATTTGATGGCGTTGGCCAGCAGATGAACGAGTGCGTGTAAAAGTGCTCTTTCGTCGGCCTCAAGCCAGGGCAGGTTGCCGGGGGCATCGAGCGATAAATGCAGGCCCCCGGCCGCAGCCCTGGTGCGTACCGCCGACAGTGCGGTCTCAAGCAGGCGTTCGACCGGGAATGGCTCGGGATGCAATTCGAGGTTGCCCGAGGTTACCGTGGACATTTCCAGCAAATCATTGATCAAGTTTAATAAGGATTGACCGCCGGTCATGATGTGTTGACTGAATGCCTTGTAATGCGGGTTGTCTAACGGACCGAGCCGTTCATTGGCCAAGACGTCGGAAAAACCGATAATTGCGTTCAGCGGGGTGCGCAATTCATGGCTCATCATGGACAGGAATTGGCTTTTGGCTCGGTTGCCGGCTTCAGCGCGCTCGTTGGCGACGACCAGATCGATTTCTCGTTGTTTGCGCTCGGTTATATCCTCTTTTACCGCAACAAAATGGGTAATGCTGCCATTTTCCCCCGTTACCGGAGAAATCGTTGCCATCTCCCAGAACAGACTGCCGTCTTTGCGGCGATTGTGCAATTCTCCGCGCCAAGTGACGCCGGATTTGATCTGATCCCACAAGACGCCATATTCGTCCGCCGAGGTATAGCCGGATTTGAGTATGCGTGGTGTCTTGCCGATGACTTCATCGGGTCGGTAGCCCGTGACGGTGGTAAAGCCCGCATTAGCAAAAGTGATGCGGCCTTCCGTGTCGGTGATTATGATCGAAGCCGGGCTTTGCTCAACCACCTGCGATAACTGGCATAATCGGCTGGCGTCGCGGGTTTGCCTGCGGGCGCCTATGGTGATGCCGGTCAGCCCCAACAGCCAGAGCCCGAGATGGACGAAAGTCTGCCCCGCCATATGTGCGCGGTTGGGCACGCGCAATGGGGCCAGGGCCACGTTTTCGCTGATCCCGCCGCCGATTTCGCCGACCTTATAACCGGGGCCGTCGTGGCACTGTGTGCAACTCGGCTCGGTCACCAGTGGCCGCATCAGCCGCATGTACTCGTTGCCGTTGATCACTTCGATGGAGCTGACTTCGCTACTTGTGCCGTGGACTAATTCGGCCAGCGCCGCAGCTTCCCAGGCATCGGGACCGTTTTCAGGGCTTATGGGATTCAGGCTGGTAATGTGACCATGGATGTATTTGTGTGTTGTCGGTCCTTCCTCAACCATCCGGTTCATGTAAGCCGGGTTGATCAGGGTAAAACGGCGACCGTCGGTAGTGGTCAGGTCGCGCTGGGCATAAGCGGCAAGGTAGGGATTGGGTTGGACCCGATCACTGATCGGGGCATAAAGTCCACCGATCGCGCTGTTCCAATTTCGGTAGGCGACATCCTTTTCAAAAGAGACCCGGGCTGAAAGCTTGGCTGCATTTTCGAGTTCCTCTCGTTCCTCGCTAAAAGTCCAGGCGAGTGAGCCGGCAAGAGCGAGCGTCCAGCCCAGCGACAAAAGAAAATGGAAACTGAGCAAGTGCAGTAAAGGCGCCTTCTTATCTGGTCCCATCCGGATATCCTCCCGACCCTTTACTGAACCGATAAGGAAACAGGTTGATACCAATCTAAATGCTGAATCTCATCCAGTCTTCATTCTGCACGAAGTTTTAGCAATCGTCCATAAAGATTTCAATGAATTGGATACCTCTTATTTATGTCGAATTCAGGGGTCATAAGGTCAAAGCCAAGATTAGCGCAATCGATAATATAAAAGAAATTACTTGCCAGAAACGGACGGGGTTGCGGCGATAGAGCGGCAAACGTCGATACCTGCTCGACAGTTCGGCGGTCGGGCCGTGTTCCAGTTGCAGGGCGAATTCCAAGACATCGCCGAAGCGTTCGCCGGGCTCGACCGCGATGACGCGGGCGATCAGGGCATCCAACCAGGCCGGCAGGTCGCGGCGGCGTGTGATCAGCGGGACCGGGTGGCCGAAATGAGGGTGAGAAAACGGCTCGATTTCACCATAGGGATAGGCACCGGTAAAAAACCGGTAGAGGGTGACGCCCAGCGCAAACTGATCGGACATCTCGTCGGCGGCTTTGCCGGCGAATAGCTCTGGCGCCATGTAGCCGGGGGTGCCGGGGCTTTCGGTTTCAGGTTTGCCTTCGAGGCGGGGGAGCCGCGCCACGCCCAGATCAATCAGCCGCAACCCGCCATCCTTGGTCAGCATGATGTTGTCGGGCTTAATATCACGGTGGATAATGCCGGCCCGATGCAGGGTTGCGACCGCCTTGGCCAGTCGAACCGCAATGCCGACCCCTTCGGCTGCGGTCGGCTGCGGGGCGCGGTTTAGCCGTTGCTCCAGCGTTTCTCCGTCATAATAGGGCATCACCGAGTACAGCCGACTCTGGCGGCCGGGCGGCAGCTCGATGCCCTCGCCAAGCCAGGGGCTGCGCACCCGGGCCGCGACCCAGGCCTCGCGCAGAAAGCCGCGGCGGCAGGCGTCGGTCTCGATCGCGTCGGGCCGGGGAAATTTCAGGACGACGGTGCGGTTGGCAACGGTATCGGTGGCTTTGAACAAACGGCTGTAGCGACCGTCGGACAGCGCGGTGTCCAGCCGGAAGCCGTCGACCGTGTCGCCTTCCCGGGGCGGCTCTTCGGTCGGTAACTCGGCTAGAGCGAGCGCTAATTCGGTGTGATCGGCCATCGGGACCGCCAGTACGTCGATCACCAGCGCGCTGATATTGTCCTCGCTGCCGGCGGCGGCCGCAGCGGTAACGATCGCCCGCGCGACCGCTTCCGGTGCCGAGCCGTCGCGCAGAAATTTGTGCAGGTGACGGTCGCTGAGCGTGCCGTGGACGCCATCGGAGCAGATCAGAAAACGATCATGCGGCCGGATCGGCTGGACGACGTGGTCAAGCCGCACCGCCGCTTCGATTCCGACCGCCCGGTACAGCACATGGGACAAGTCCCGATGGTTCAGCGTGTGATCCCGAGTCAGGCAGGTTAGCTGATTATTGCTTAAAAAATAGGCGCGGCTGTCACCAACGTGCAAAATATGGGCAGTTCGGCCACGCAGGATCACGGCTGTAAATGTAGTTGCACAATATTCAAGCTCAGGATCATTGTGCCCTTGGGCATGAAGCCAACGATTGACGCCTTCGATGGCTCTTGCCGCCGATTGAGGCACGCCGAGGGTCGCTGAAAGCGCATAATAGCTGCCGATAAACTCACGAACGGCTAATTCTGCGGCTTCTCGGCCGCCTTTGCCTCCGGAAACGCCATCTGCGACCACGGCAACGATGCCATGGCTGCTTCTGCGACCCGGTTCGGGCACATAAAGGCCGAGATAGTCCTCGTTGCGGGCGCGTTTGCCGGTTTCAGTGATCTGGCCGGCGGCGATTTCAAGCTGGGTGGGTGGCAAGGGATTTCCGGGGTTGGCGTTGTTTTGATGCGATGCGGTATAATTAGCGTGCCTTGCAACAAGGCAAGGCTCGGTCGGTCCGCTCGCCGAGTGTGGTGTGAAAACCTTTGATTCGCAAGGGGTAAGAGGCGGTGACCAGATGGCACGGTACTTGCATTAATATTTAATAAGGTTATCTGAGTCGTTCGAGGCGTATCCGTTTTGGTTTGCGACAGCGAGCGGAGCCGCCGCATGTTATGTCAAGAGTCATTCACCATCGAAGTATTGGAGGTCATATGAACAAGGGTTTTCTTAAAGCCGGGCATCTGCCGACGCTGTTTGCCGCCTTTCTGTATTTCGACCTCAGCTTCATGGTTTGGGTGGTGTTGGGGCCGCTCGGAGTGCAAATTGCGCGTGATTTAGGGCTTAGCCCGGCGGAAAAGGGCTTGATGGTGGCGACCCCGGTCTTAGCGGGTGCTTTGTTGCGCATGGTCAACGGATTCCTGGTTGATCACCTGAAACCCAAGACGACCGGGACGATTTGTCAGTTATTGGTCATTGGCGGCCTGTCCTTTGCCTGGTACTTCGGAGTTCATAACTTTCATCAGGTGTTGGCGCTCGGTGTTGTTCTCGGCGTGGCCGGGGCATCATTTGCGGTCGCCTTGCCGCTGGCTTCACGCTGGTATCCGCCCGAGCATCAGGGCACCGCGCTCGGCATTGCCGGGGCCGGCAATTCGGGGACCGTGTTGGCCGCTTTGTTCGCCCCCGGTTTGGCCGTGGCTTTCGGCTGGAATAACGTGTTCGGGCTGGCGGTGATTCCGCTGGTTGTCACGCTCGGGCTGTATCTGGTTTTGGCTAAGAACAGCCCTGATTGCCCTCCGCCCAAGACCATGATCGAATATTTGAAAGTATTCAAGATCACCGATGCCTGGTGGTTCATGTTCTTCTATAGCGTAACGTTTGGCGGCTTCGTCGGTTTGGCCTCGTCGCTGACCATCTATTTCGCCGATCAATATGGCTTGAGCCCGGTAGTTGCCGGTTACTTTACCGCGGCTTGCGTTTTTGCCGGTTCGCTGGTGCGGCCGATGGGCGGAGCGCTGGCAGATCGGATCGGCGGCATTCGGACGCTCAGCATCGTTTACACCGTTGCGGCCACAGCATTGATTGTAGTCAGCGTCGGCTTGGCGCAATCCTGGATGGCACTTTCCGGCTTCGTGGTGGCAATGCTGGCGCTGGGGGCCGGCAATGGCGCGATCTTCCAGTTGGTGCCGCAGCGTTTCCGCAAGGAAATCGGTGTGATGACCGGGCTGGTCGGCATGACCGGCGGCGTCGGCGGCTTTTATCTGGCCTCCAGCCTGGGCTTTTCCAAGCAGCTGACCGGCAGCTATCAGATCGGGTTCCTGATCTTCGCCGGACTTGCGGTGCTGGCTTTGGTCGGCTTGACCGGGGTAAAACGTCGCTGGCGCACGACTTGGGGTGCGGCGCTCCAGGGCGTGCGGATCTAAGCTTCAACTTCTTTCGATAGTGCGGATGGCTTCCATGAGCAATAAAGAGAAACTGGTTCTGGTCGGTAACGGCATGGCCGGCATCCGCACGATTGAGGAATTGCTGACGCGAGCGCCCGGTCTCTATGAGATTACGGTCTTCGGGGCCGAGCCTCACCCCAACTATAACCGGATCATGTTGTCGCCTGTATTGGCCGGCGAGAAAAGTTTCGACCAGATTATTCTGAATGACCATGATTGGTACGCTAAACACGGCATCACTCTGCATGCCGGCGATAAGGTCGAGGCAGTTGATCTGGCGGCGCGCACGGTAACCGCGGCGTCCGGCCGGACCGTATCTTATGATAAGCTGTTGCTGGCAACCGGCTCGGCGCCCTTTATTCTGCCGGTTCCGGGCCGTGACTTGCCGGGCGTGGTCGGTTTTCGCGATTTGTCCGACGTCGAGGCGATGATTGCCGCCGCCAAGTCCGGGACGCATGCCGTGGTGATCGGTGGCGGTTTGCTCGGTCTGGAAGCGGCGAACGGCTTGGCGGTGCGCGGCATGGATGTCACCGTGCTGCACCTGATGCCGACCTTGATGGAGCGGCAACTCGACGAAGCGGCCGGTTTCCTGCTGCAACAGGAGTTGGAGCGTCGCGGCATCCGCATCGTCACCCGGGCCCAGACCGAGGCGATTCTCGGGGAGGATCGGGTGCGTGCGGTCCGGCTGGCCGACGGGCGCGAGCTGGCGGCCGATCTGGTGGTGATGGCGGTCGGCATTCGGCCCGAGACTACGCTCGGCAAAGCGGCCGGTCTTGAGGTCAAACGCGGCATTGTCGTTGATGATTTTATGGGCAGTTCCGACCCGGCGGTTTATGCGCTGGGTGAATGCGTCGAGCATCGCGGCCAAACTTACGGGTTGGTGGCGCCGCTGTGGGACATGGCCAAGGCCTGCGCCGATCGGCTGGCCAATGTAAGCAATACGGGCTATTCCGGGACGGTGACCGCGACCCGGCTGAAGGTGACCGGGGTCGAGTTATTCTCGGCCGGCAGTTTCGGTGAGGCCGGGACCGAGGATATCGTGTTTCGTGACGCCGCCCGCGGTGTTTATAAACGCCTTATTCTCAGTGAGAACAGAATTCAAGGCGCTGTTCTTTATGGCGATACCAGAGACGGCGCCTGGTACTTTCAATTATTGCGCGACGCCGCCGATATTTCGCCGTTGCGCGATACCATTATTTTCGGTCAGGGTGCCGGGGCGGCGGTGGTCGATCCCTTCGCCGCAGTGGTGGCGTTGCCCGATAACGCCGATATCTGCGGCTGCAACGGGGTCAACAAGGCAAGTATCGTCAGCGCGATCAAGCAGAAGGGCTGTTGCTCGGTCGATGACATCCGTACGCACACCAAGGCTTCGGCCTCGTGCGGCGGCTGTACCGGCCTGGTCGAAAAGTTGCTGGCGGCGACGCTGGGGGATCAATACAGTGCGGCCGCCGGCGACAAGCCGATGTGCAAATGCACCGCGATGACTCATGATGATGTTCGTCGCATGATCCGGATCGACCATTTGAAGTCGATTCCGGCGGTGATGCAAGGTTTGGAGTGGAAAACTCCGGAGGGCTGCGCCTCGTGCCGGCCCGCGCTCAACTATTACCTGCTGTGTGCTTGGCCGGGCGAGTACAAGGACGACCAGCAATCGCGCTTTGTCAATGAGCGCCTGCACGCCAATATTCAGAAGGACGGGACCTATTCGGTGATTCCGCGGATGTGGGGCGGCTTGACCACACCGGACGAGTTGCGCGCCATCGCCGATGTTGCCGATAAATTCAAAATCCCGACAGTCAAGGTCACCGGCGGGCAGCGCATCGATTTACTGGGGGTTCGGCGCGAGGATTTGCGCGCGGTGTGGGCTGATCTTAACAAGGCCGGCATGGTCTCCGGTCATGCTTATGGCAAGTCGCTCCGCACCGTGAAGACCTGTGTCGGTTCCGAGTGGTGCCGCTTCGGCACCCAGATGTCGATGGCGATGGGGGTCAAGCTGGAGAAAATGTGCTGGGGCTCCTGGACTCCGCACAAGGTCAAGCTGGCGGTTTCCGGCTGTCCGCGCAATTGCGCCGAGGCGACGATCAAGGATTTCGGTGTGGTCGCGGTCGAGAACGGTTGGGAACTCCATGTCGGCGGCAATGGCGGGCTCGAGGTTCGGGCCTGCGACTTGTTGTGCAAGGTCGAGACCGAGGCCGAGGTGCTTGAATATTGCGGCGCCTTCCTCCAGCTTTACCGGGAAGAGGCACGTTATTTGGAGCGCACCGCACCCTGGATCGAACGGGTCGGTCTGGATTATGTCCACGCCCGCATCGTGCTTGATCCGGAGCACCGCGAGTTATTGTTTCACCGTTTCAAGCTTTCGCAGAAATATGAGCAAGTTGATCCGTGGGCCGAGCGCGCCGCTTATGGTGTCGATGCCCACGACTTCGCCCCTCTTGCCCGGATTGGATGAGTCTCATGCCCTGGATTGAAATCGGCTCTGTTTCGGATATTCCGCGCCGGGGCGCGCGGGTGGTCAAGGCGCCCGGCGGTGACATTGCGGTGTTTCGGACCGGCAATGACGAAGTTTATGCTTTGCGCGACCGTTGCCCGCACAAGGGCGGCCCGCTTTCGGTCGGGATCGTTCACGATCGACGGGTCACCTGTCCGCTGCACGGGTTACAGGTCGATTTGCGCACCGGGCAGGCGATCGCGCCCGACGAGGGCTGTGCCCGCACCATTCCGGTCGAAGTCGTAAACGGTGTGCTGCGGCTCTCGGTCGCCGGCGGCGATGAATAGCGGCAGAGCCGCCGCGGTCACGCGCTCGGCCTGTCCATATTGCGGGACCGGCTGCGGCGTGCTGGCTCGTCCGGCCGGGGACGGGGCGGTCAAGGTCAGCGGGGACTCGGCGCATCCTGCCAATAACGGGCGGCTGTGCAGCAAGGGCAACACGCTGGGCGAGACGCTGGGGCTCGATGGCCGTTTGCTCACGCCCGAGATCGACGGCAACCCGGCCGGCTGGGCCGAGGCGCTCGATCTGGTGGCGGCGCGGTTCCGGCAGGCGATCGACGAGCACGGGCCGGATTCGGTGGGGTTCTATGTCTCCGGGCAGTTGTTGACCGAGGATTATTACGCCGCCAACAAGCTGATGAAGGGTTTCATCGGCTCGGCCAATATCGACACCAATTCGCGGCTGTGCATGTCCTCGACCGTGGCCGGGCATAAGCGCGCGTTCGGCGAGGATCTGGTTCCCGGTTGCTATGATGATCTTGAGTTGTGCGATATGGCGGTGCTGGCCGGCTCGAATGCGGCTTGGTGCCATCCGATTCTGTTTCAGCGGCTGAACCGGGCGCGCAGCGAACGCGGCACCCGGCTGGTGGTGATTGACCCGCGGCGGACCGCCAGTTGCGATGGGGCCGACTTGCATCTGGCGCTGAAGCCGGGTAGCGATGTCCTGCTGTTCAATGGTTTGCTGGTCGATTTGGTGCGCCGCGGGGCGACTCGGCCGGACTTTATCGCCGCTCATACCACCGGTTTTGAGGAGGCGCTGGAGCGCGCTTTTGCCGAAGCGCCCTCGGTCGAGGCGGTGGCCGAGGGCTGTGCCTTGCCGGTTGAGCAAATCACCTGTTTTTATGATTGGTTCGCCCGGATTCCCCGCGCGGTTACCGTCTTTTCGCAGGGCGTCAATCAGTCGAGCCAGGGCACCGACAAGGTCAACGCAATTTTGAATGTTCATCTGGCCACCGGACGGATCGGGCGGCCGGGGCAGGGGCCGTTTTCGGTGACCGGGCAGCCCAACGCGATGGGCGGGCGCGAAGTCGGCGGGCTGGCGAACCAGTTGGCCGCCCATATGGACTTCACGCCCGACAGCATCGACCGGGTGCGCCGCTTCTGGCACGCGCCGCGCATGGCCGAGCGGCCGGGGCTGAAGGCGATCGATTTGTTTCGTGCCGCGGGTGATGGTCGGATCAAGGCGCTGTGGATCATGGGCAGCAATCCGGCGGTCAGTCTGCCCGAAGCCGATGCGGTGCGCGCGGCGCTGGCGGCGTGTCCGTTCGTGGTGGTTTCAGATTGCATCAGCGAGACCGATACCACCGCCTATGCAAAAGTTAAATTTCCGGCCGCCGGTTGGGGTGAAAAGGACGGTACCGTCACCAATTCCGAGCGCTATATCTCACGCCAGCGCGCGTTTCTCTCGCCGCCGGGAGAGGCGCGGCCCGATTGGTGGATTATTGCGCAAGTAGCGGCGCGGCTGTTCGGCCGGGACAGTTTCGCGTGGACAAAACCCGTCGAGATTTTTCGCGAGCATGCCGCGCTCTCGGCCTTCGAGAATGAAGGCGGACGTTTGTTCAATCTCGGACCGCTGGCCGAGATCGCCAGTGCCGATTATTACGATTTCGACCCGATTCAGTGGCCGGTGCGGGCCGATGGTCAGGGCACGGCGCGGCTGTGTGCCGACGGACGCTTTCCGACTCCCGATGGCCGCGCCCGTCTGATTGCGGTTTCCGTCCGGGCGCCGGGCCGGCTGGCCGACGAGACCTATCCGCTGGTGCTCAACACCGGCCGGCTGCGCGATCAGTGGCACACCATGACCCGCACCGGCGAGGTGCCGCGGCTGGCCTCGCACACCAACGAGCCGTTTCTCGCCATCAATGCCGACGATGCGGTGATCGATGGTGTGGTTGATGGCGGCATTGCCCGTGTCACCGGTGCGACCGGCAGCGCTCTGTTGCGGGTGCGGGTCACGCCCGATCAGCCGCGCGGCAGTGTGTTCGTGCCGATTCATTGGAACCGTCAATATTCGGGGGCCGGTGGAGTCGGACCGCTATCTTCGGCGGTCAGCGACCCGGTTTCAGGGCAACCGGAGCTTAAGCATACTCCGGTTCGGGTCAGTGCCTGGATGCCGGGTTGGACCGGCTTTCTGGTCAGCCGCAAGCGCTTAAAGCCTTTGGCCGAGTATTGGGTCAGGACTGCGGCCGAGCATTGCCGGGTCTATACAATGGCCGGCGCGGTGTTTCCCGAAGATATTGAGGCTTGGGCCACGGCGATGGTCGGTCCTGTTGAAGGACGACTTGAGTTTCACGATGCCCGCCGTGGTGCTCGTCGTTGGGCGCGCTTTGACAACGGCCGGTTGGAGGCGTGTTTATTCGTCGGACCGGACGGGCCGACGGAGCCGCCGCCCTGGTTGATCGAACGTTTTGCGCTCGATTTCGTGCCGGAGGAGGAGCGCCCCTGGCTGCTCAGTCAACGTTTCGGCGTTGGCTCGGCGGCGACGCCCGCCGGGCGCATTGTGTGCGCCTGCATGAATGTCACTGAGGCGACGATCCTCGATGCCATTCGGGCCAAGGGGCTCGACTCGGCCGATGCCGTTGGCAAAGCCACCAAGGCCGGCACCAATTGCGGCTCCTGCCGCTCGGAAATCACGGATTTGATCGGGAAAGCGCGGGCGCTATAGCGCCCGCATCTGCATCCGGATCGGGCCTTCGGCGCGGCCATTGATGAACTGATCGACATAGGGGTTACCCGAGTGGTCGATCTCGTCATGGCGGCCGTGCCAGATAATTTTACCCTGATAAATCATGGCGATACGGTCGGCGATCTTGCGCGCCGAGGCCATGTCGTGGGTAATCGACAGCGCGGTCGCCCCCAGATCCTTGACGCATTTGACGATCAGTTCGTTGATGACATCGGCCATGATCGGATCAAGACCGGTCGTCGGCTCGTCGAAGAAAATGATTTCGGGCTCGGTGGCGATGGCGCGGGCCAAACCCACCCGCTTTTGCATGCCGCCGGACAGTTCCGAAGGCGCCAAGGCGCCGACCTCGGGACCAAGTCCGACCGCAGCCAGCTTGGACAGCGCGATGTCTTTGGCTTCGGCGCGCGGCATGTGCCGGCCCTGAATCAGGCCGAAGGCGACATTTTCCCATACGGACAAGCTGTCGAACAAGGCGGCGCCCTGAAACAGCATGCCGAATTTTTTCAACAGCCTCTCGCGGTCGTTGCGGGATTTTCCGATCGATTCCTCGCCATCGATTTTGATCGAGCCTTCCTCGGGACTCAGAAGCCCGAGAATGCATTTCAGCATCACCGACTTGCCGGTGCCCGAACCGCCGATCACGACCAGAGACTCGGCGTGTCCGACCGACAGGTCGAGCCCGTCGAGCACGATCTTGTTACCGAAACGTTTCTTGACGCCGTTAAGGGCGATCTTGGGGGGTTCTTCGGTCATTTTGAAAAGAACATACCGGTGATCAAGTAGTTGCAGATCAGAATCATGATCGAGGATGACACCACCGCATTCGTGGTCGCGGCCCCGACCCCTTCGGCCCCGCCGCGCGACCGATAACCGTGGTAGCAGCCCATCAGTGCTATGACAAAGCCGAAGACTCCGGCCTTGACCAGACCCGAGACCACGTCGATGACTTTGAGATATTCCCAAGTCTTGGACAAATAGACCGCCGGGTTGAAGCCCAACTTATACACGCTGACCAAAAAGCCGCCGAATACGCCGATGATATCGGCCACGATCACCAATAACGGCAGCATGGTCAAGCCGGCGATCAGGCGCGGCGCCACCAGATACTTGAACGGGTCGGTCGCCAATGTGCTGAGCGCATCGATTTGCTCGGTCACCCGCATGGTGCCGATTTCAGCCGCCATCGAGGCGCCGATCCGGCCCGCGACCATCAACCCGGCCAGCACCGGCCCGAGTTCACGGGTAATCGACAAGATGACCACGGTCGCCACCGCGCCTTCGGCCTGGAAACGGGCAAAGCCGGTATAGCTTTGCAGCGCCAACACCATGCCGGTGAACAGCGCGGTCAGCCCGACCACCGGCAGCGAGTAATAGCCGATATCGATCATCTGGCGCCCGATCAGGTGAAAATAGATCGGCGGCCGGACACAGTGGGACACCGAGCGCACCGCAAAGCGGGTCAGCCGTCCGGTGCTCTCAAGGAAGATCAGGAAGGTGCGGCCGATTGCCGCCAGGAAGTCCATCTTTCTCCTAACCCCCTTAGGCTAACCTTTTGATTTGAATGAAATTACGCTGCGGAACAGTATAAACCCCTCACGATCCGCTTTAGCGGGCCGGCTCCAGCCAGACTCGGCGACAGCGCCGGGACAGGTTGGTCAGAATTTCATAACCGATTGTTCCGGCCTCGGCTGCGACCGTGTCAATCGAGTGATCGGACCCTATCAACTCCACCTCGGCGCCGGGGTGTATCCCGTCTTCGGGCAGGTCGGACACGTCAACGGTAATCAAATCCATAGAGACCCGACCGGCCATCGGCAGTTTTCGCCCGTTGATCACAACCGTACCCTGACCGGCCAAAGACCGCGGCAAACCGTCGGCGTACCCGGCGGCAAGCGTGGCAATCCTGATTTTATTTTTAACCTTGTACATCGCACCGTAGCCAACGGTCATGCCGGTGTCAACCGTGCGGACCTGGAGCACGCGCGCAATCAAGGAGATAACGGGGCGTTGGGGATTTTCGGCCTCCGGCGTCGGGTTGATGCCATAAAGAGCGGCGCCCGGCCGGACCAGTTCGAGATGAAAGGCCCGGCTGCGAAAAATACCCGAAGAATTGGCAAAACTGCGGCGAGCCGGCGGCAATTTTGACAATAATTGATGAAAGCGTCCGAGCTGTGACGACGACATCGGATGAAAGCGTTGATCGGCGCACGCAAGGTGGCTCATCCAGCCGCGTAGCGCAATTCCGGCCAACCGATCGGGCGCAGCCGCCAGCGCGGCGGTTTCAACAACGCTAAGCCCGAGTCGATTCATGCCGGTATCGAGGTGAATCCAGGCTGGTTGCGCGCGCCCGGTTGTGCGGGCAAAGGAGCGCCAGCGCGCGATATCGTCGAGGCTGTTGAGCACGGGGACGATGCGATGCGCCTCATGCTCGGTCTCATTCCCCGGCAGCATGCCGGAAAGGGCGATGATTTCGGCTTCGGGCAGCAGCGCTCGCAACGCCACCCCTTCCTCCAACAGAGCCACGAAAAAAGTCGTGCACCCGGCGGCGGCCAACGCCGGAGCGACTTTAGCCGCGCCCAAGCCATAAGCGTCGGCCTTAACCACGGCCGCGCACTCCGCCCGCCCGGCGCGTGCACGCAAAGACTGCCAGTTTGCGATGATGGCGCCCAGATCAACGGACAGGGTCAAAGCGGCGGTGGCGTTGGACTCACTCGTGGTCATGGTCGGATTGATCGGACTCCAGGTCGGAGAATCGGGTAAATTGCCCGTCGAAATGCATCTTTACCGTGCCGATCGGGCCGTGCCGTTGCTTGGCGATAACACATTCGCCGACATTATGGACTTCAGCAAGTCGTTGCTGCCAGCGCAAATAGCGTTCGTTGAACTTATCGTCATTTTCTTCAGGCCGGCGTGACGGTTCCGCGCGTTCAAGATAATATTGCTCGCGATAAACGAACATCACAACGTCAGCGTCCTGTTCAATCGAACCCGACTCGCGTAGATCGGCAAGTTGCGGGCGCTTGTCCTCGCGGGCCTCGACGGCACGGCTAAGTTGAGACAGCGCTAACACCGGGATTTGCAGTTCCTTGGCCACCGCCTTCAGGCCGCGGGTAATTTCAGAAATTTCCTGCACCCGGTTTTCCGAGCGGTTGGTGCCGCTGCCGCGCATCAGCTGAAGGTAATCAATGACGATCATGCCGAGATTGGCGGTGCGTTTAAGCCGTCGAGCCCGGGTTCGCAGCAGATTGACGCTGACCCCCGGCGTGTCATCGATAAAAAGGGGCAAGCGATACAAGGCCTGGTTGGCCTCCATGAAGCGTGGAAAGTCGCTGTCTTTCAGTTCGCCGCGCCGGATTTTGTCACCGGGAACCCGGGTTTCATCCGCCAGCACTCGAGTCGCGAGTTGCTCAGCCGACATTTCAAGAGAAAACACCCCGACCGTTGCGCCGTCGCTGCCGCCGCTGGCGGCAAATGCCTTGGCCGCGTTGACCGCAATGTTGGTCGCCAGCGCGGTTTTGCCCATCGAGGGGCGCCCGGCCAGGATGACCAAATCGGATTTGTGCAGCCCGCCCAGCTTGCGATCAAGGTCGGTCAGGCCGGTGGTGACGCCGGTGATATGGGTGGAGCGGCGATAGGCCGACTCGGCGGCATCAATGGCCGCAGTCAAGCTACGGTTGAATTGAACGAAGCCGCCTTTGATATCGCCGGTCGTGGCGAGTTCAAAAAGTTGCTTTTCCGCTTCTTCGATCTGATCCTGTGCCGAAACGTCTAAATCGTGGGAATAAGCCTCGTTGACCATATCCTCGCCGATAGCAATAAGCTGACGGCGCAAAAAATGGTTGTGAATCGTGCGCCCGTAATCCTCTGCATTGAGAACGGCGACGACGCTGGCCGAAAGTACGGCCAAATAGCCGGCGCCCCCGACTTGAGCCAGATCGGGGTCGCTATCGAAGAATGACTTAAGCGTAATGGCATTGGCCGCCTGCCCGCGTTCGATGAAGCTGGCAATATGGGTATAAATGCGGCCGTGAACCGGACGGTAAAAATGCTCGGCCTTCAGAAACTCGCTAACCTTTTCAAAGGTGCGATTGTTCGACAGCAGGGCGCCGAGCAAGGCTTGCTCGGCCTCCTCGTTCTGGGGGTCGATCCGGAACTCGGGTGGCTTCGGATCACTCGGTGGGGCGGCTGAGTTGGCATTCATGGCGCCATGATACCAGTCGGATCCGTGCGGTCACCCGGCGAGTGAGGGGCACGGTAAAAATAATACAGTAGACAGGTTTGATCGCACCGGCCATCCGGCGGCGACTCGGGATCGTCTGAAAAACGAAACACCGGCCTTCCTTGGAAAGCCGGTGTTATCGTATCAACAGCCGTGAACGGGCCCGATCAGTGTCGAATCGGGACGATCAGTGTGCGTAATGGCTGACGAACAAACCACCGACCAAGCCACCCAGGCCAAGCGCGCCAGCATAGATCATATCCTTGCGGGCGACGGCATCACGGGCTTCGGTCGCGGCGAGAATCTGCTCGCCCAGCACGGCACCGGCGGCGCGGGCTTCGGCGATCGCCGGAGAAATCGGAGCGCGCACGGCAGCCGCGGCAACGGCCGGTGTGGCCGAGCGCAGGCCGACGGTGGTCAGCAGCGTGCCGGTCAGGCCGCCGCCGGTCAACAGGTCGGCAATCACGATACCGCCGACAACGCCCGTAGTAACGGCAAGTGTCTTGCCGAAGCTGCCGCCGTTATCCGACTCGGCAACGGTCGGCTGCGCCGTCTGATTCTGGGCAAAAGCAGAAAAGGGCAGCAAGGCAACCATCACGGCGACCAAAAATTTCCACATCGACATGCTCCTTCACGGGTCTGCGGCAACGTTAATCGGCGGGCCGCTCGGGCCAAACGGAGAAGGCCAAGAACTACACGTCCGGCCGGGTCGGAAAATTACTCGACAGGCCTTCCGGGTGCAAGCTTCAGCCCATAAAAAAAGAAAGAAACCGGCATAATTATCCGCGGTGTGTGTTCCGACCGGGGATTCCGGCCGGAACATCAAGGCGGGAGCTTACCAGAAACGCCACCAGGGCCGGACCAGAGCCGGTGCTGTTGCGGCGGCGGCGGCCGGGGCGGCAACCGGAGCAGCGGCAACCGGAGCAGTGGCAACCGGTGCAGCGGCAGCGGCAACCCGTGCGGCGGGGGCGGTGGCGGTCGGAGCCATCATGCCTTCCATGCCGATCGCGCGCAGAACCGGGCCGGACAGGGCGCCGGCGGTCAGGTAATCGGCGGCGACGGCGGCGGCGATCACGCCAGCGGTCAACAGCAGGGTTGAGCCTGATCCGGAAGATGCGGCCGGCACGGGCTCGGCGGCTGCGGGCGTGGTTTGGGTTTGGGCGAAGGCCCCGAGCGGTAATAGAGCGATAAGGGCGGCAACAAAAAGAATGCGCATCTGCGGTCTCCTGGAAATTCGCTTTCCAGAGACCTTATACACGAAGCTTCGCGAGAGGAAAGCGATTCGGCGCATCTGATTGCCGTTGATATCAACGCACCGATATCAACGCACCGATATCAACGCACCGGGGGCAGGATAATCGGGCGCAAGTTGACGGTAGCGGGGGCGAACCGACTGCCACCGCGAGTCGCAACGGCTCCGGTCCGGCCGAGTAGGGGTGCGGTCAGCGCTCCACCCGTAAAAAAATCCGCGGCGATAAAACCACCGATGATGCCGGTAGTCACGACCAGCACGCGCAGGGCACTGGCGGATGTTGGGCGTCGAGGGACGGCCGATTCTACAGGATCGGAGATGCCCGGAGTTTCCGGCGCGGGGCGGGACTGGGCGCGAACTTCAGGCGCCGAAAGCACCAGAGCCAAGGTGATCAGAAGCGCGGAGATTAAAACTGAGGGCATCGCATTCCATCACGGCACGCCGAAACGGCTCCCGGCAGATCGGAGCGCTAAGGTTAACGGAGCTTTCGGCTGCGTGCAAGCGTGCCGGGACGCCGGCCCCGGTCGAAACCGGAACCGGCGGTCAACGGAATTACGAATTCGCCTCTTCGGCGGCCGCGGCCGCGGCGTCGGCGGCTTCTTCTGCGGCACGCTCTTCTGCGGCCAGTTCAGCGGCGGTAACCATGCCGCCACGTTGGGCTTGCAGCGCGGCTTCTTCCTTGGAGCGGGCAACGTTGACGGTTACGCCGACGCTGACTTCCGGATGAAGAATGACCCGCACCTTGGATAGTCCGAGGGTTTTGATCGGCTGATCGATCGCCACCTGCCGGCGTTCGACCTTGTAGCCGGCTTCCTCCAGCGAATCGGAGATATCACGAGCACTGACCGAACCGTAAAGGATACCGGTGTCGCCGGCTTGGCGGGTGATGACCACCATCACGCCATCCATTTTGGTCGATACATACTCGGCTTCTTTCCGCTGCTCCAGATTGAGCGCCTGGAGTGCCGCTTTCCTTGTTTCGAAATAAACAAGGTTCTCTTTGGTCGCGCGCATGGCCTTTTTTTGCGGCAACAGGAAGTTGCGCGCGTAGCCGGGACGCACTTTGACGACCTGGCCCATCTGGCCGAGCTTCTCGACCCGTTCCAACAGAATGATGTCCATCATGCCTCTCCCCGGTCGGGCGGTGCGGCGAGGAATTGCCGCCGCAGCCCGGCCCATTGCTCGATGATCCCCAGCCCGATCACGGCGATCACCGGCCAGGCCAAAAACGTCAAAACCAGATAGAACACGGACAGGATGGCGGTCTTCGACCTTCGCGTTCCGGCGAAGGCATGCACCACCGCCAGCCCGGCGAAAAAGAACGGTACCGCCAGCACGATTGCAAGGTTGACCAGCGCGAAGCCGGCCTGCCCCCCGAGTCCGAAAGCACCGCCCAGAGTGACCGCCAGCACCAGCGGCGCCCATCCGGGAAGCTCCAAATCCACCATCCGGAGCGGCGGGCGAATCAGACGTTCGAATCGAGCCACCACTCCTTGAGCCAGCAGGCCGTTGACCATTATCCCGCCCAGCCAGGACACGACCACGATGCCCGGAAGCGCGGTGGCAACCAAGTTTGCGGCGGCCAGCCCCGACGGGTCGATCGCGGCAAGTTCCTTACCGGGAAACAGGGCGGTCAGCGACTCGACCAAAACCCCCTGAATCAACCCCCTCAGCCCGTCCTCGCCGCCGAACGCCATGCCGACAAGCACGACAACCAGGACGATCGCGCCGCCGAGACCGGTCAAGGCCACCAGCAGCAGACCGGGCGGGTACCACTCGAGGGTCTCGTCAGGGCGGCTTCGCGACAGCAATCCCTGACGAACCAACAGCAGAACCGGTGCAACCGACAATAAAGCGAAAGTCCCGCCCAGCACCAAGCTGCCCGCGATCACGGTAACCGCGATCACCGCCACTCCCGACGCCAGAGCCATAGCGGCCGTTCCGAACCCCAACCCCGCCACGAACAGAGGCAGCGGCGCCAGGTAAACCAGCACCATCCCGCCCCATGAACCGGTCAACACCGCAAGGTACAAGACAGCGGAGGTAAATCCGCAGCCGAGGGCGGCAAGCAGGGCGGGGGGCACGGCTTGGGTTTCCTTTCGGTCCGTCGTTGCCTACTTTACCATGTAGGGTAACAGGGAAAGAAAGCGTGCCCGCTTAATCGCCTTGGCCAGCTCGCGCTGTTTTTTGGCGGAAACCGCGGTGATCCGACTCGGAACGATCTTGCCGCGTTCGGAAATAAACCGCGACAGCAGCTTGACGTCTTTGTAATCGATCGCCGGGGCATTGGCGCCCGAAAACGGGCAGGTTTTGCGCCGACGGAAAAACGGCCGGCGGGTTCCGCCCCCGCCCCCGCCACCGGCACCACCACCGCCGCCAGCACCACCGCCGCCGCCGCCCATACGCGGGCCTGAAGAGCCGGAATTCATCATGACGGTTCTCCTTCGGGTTCACTACGCAGCGGACGGCGCGGACGATCACCGCGATCACCGCGATCGCCGTCACCACGGCGGCCACGATCGCCGCGATCACCACGATCACCGCGGTCGCCACGATCCCCGCGTTCTCCGCGCTCGCCGCGGGCCTGCATCATCACCGATTGGCCGGGCTCAAGCGCCTCGATCCGAACGGTCATGAAGCGCAGCACGTCTTCGTTGATCGACATGTTGCGCTCCATCTCGGCGACCGCTGCGGGCGGTGCGTCGAGTTGGAACAGGATAAAGTGTCCCTTGCGGTTTTTCTTGATCTTGTAGGCGAGGGTCTTGAGCCCCCAATGTTCGGTCTTGGCAACCTGTCCGTCGGTATTCTTTACGATACCGGCGAAAGTTTCCGCCAAGGCTTCGGCTTGTGCGGCCGAAATATCCTGGCGTGCAATAAACACGCATTCATAAAAAGCCATCGGACTCCCCTTGGCTGTTACATGGCCCGGCGCTGCTCTTGGAATTCTTCCGGGTGAATGGCCCGTAAGAAATCCCGATCAGCCGCCCGCGCCTAGCCGACGCCACGACGTCGGCAAGGAGTTTGGAGCGCGGGACTATACACGGCTGCTCCGGGATTTCAAGCCCGGATTCCGGGAAAAGACAGCAAGTCACGCTGCGTTACGCGACGTGGCCGGCATCGGAGTGAGTGAGCAGGGCATAGATGGCGTCGGCGCTGGTCGAACCACGCAGTTTCTCGCAGATGCTGTTATCGCGCAGCAACCGCGAGACCCTGGCAAGCGCCTTCAAGTGATCGGCGCCCGCCTGCTCGGGGGCGAGCAGCAGGAACATGAGGTCAACCGGCTGTTCGTCGATGGCGTCGAAATCGATCGGCCGTTCAAGCCGCGCGAAGATGCCATAAACGCGGTCGAGGCTCGCCAGCTTCCCGTGGGGAATGGCGATGCCCTGACCGACACCGGTTGTGCCTAATCGCTCGCGTTCCAGCAGGACATCGAAAACCGCCCGTTCATGTTGACCGGTGAGTTCGGATGCCTTGCGGGCAAGCTCCTGCAGGGCCTGCTTTTTACTTCCGGCTCGGAGGTTTGCGATGATGCTGGCAGGCGTGATGAGTTCAATCATGGCGGGCCGACATGGTTACCGGTCGGGCGCGGCATCAGGCGCCGGGCCCGGCGCTGCCTTTTGGATCTACCCAACCGACGTTCCCGTCGGTGCGGCGATAGATCATGTTAAGGCCGCCGTGGGCGCGGTTACGGAACATCAGGGCCGACAGCTCGGCCAGCTCCATCCGCATGACCGCCTCGCCGACGGTCAACAACTCGATGGAGGTGGTCATTTCGGCAACGACCAGCGGCTGATGGCCGGCTGTTCCGTCACCCTTGACCTCGAGAAGTTCCTGGTGCCCCTCCGGCTCGGCCTGGAGGATGTACTTCGCGGCCGTGACCGTCTGAGCGGCGGTGGCTTCGGCGTTGTTGTGGTGGTCCTTAAGCCGGCTTTTATAGCGGCTCAGGCGCTTGGCGATCTTGTCGCATGCGGTGTCGAACGACCGATACGGATCGTCGGTTTCGCTGAAGCTTTGCACCATGATGCCGCGGCCGACATGAACGGAGATGTCGGCTTTGAACAGGTGCGCTTCGCGCGAGAAGACGACGTTCGCTTCGATCGGCTTGCCGAAATACTTGCCGACCACGGCGCCGAGGCTCTCGGCAACATGGCTGCGCAAGGAATCACCGACGTCGAGCTGCTTGCCTTTAACGGAAAGATGCATGTCTGACTTTATCCGGACTTAATTCGGTCCGCCGAGTGTGGAAGATACGGCGCCGCACCCGGTGCGGACCTAACAAGTAGTCGTGCGCGCCGCGATTTGTCAAGAAACGCCGTGGTCGCATCCGGCGACATTGATCCGGCCCGACCATGACCCGGGATCCGGCCGAACCCGCGGGGGGAACGGCTGATTTGTCGACTCCGGGAGTTCACAGACGAATGGACTTTTCACGGCGCCTCTGTACGGAAGAAGGGATACGTAAGGCTTCACGATATTTGGCTACTGTTCGCCTGGCAATGTCAATCCCGTCGTTACGCAGAATTTCGACAATTTTGTCATCGGAAAGCACCGCATCGGCCGGTTCCGCCTCGACCAGTGTTTTGATTCGCTGTCGAACCGACTCGGCGGAATGGCCGGCGCCCCCGTCCGAGCCCTGAATCGTGGCGGTAAAAAAGTATTTCAGCTCGAAGATTCCGCGTGGCGTGACCATGAACTTGTTGGTGGTCACCCGGCTCACCGTCGATTCGTGCATCGAGATCGCTTCAGCGATATCTCGGAGAATCAAGGGTTTAAGGTGCTGGACTCCATGAAGGAAAAACGCATCCTGCTGGCGGACGATCTCGGTCGCGACCTTAAGGATGGTGGTGGCCCGTTGGTGCAGCGATTTGACCAGCCAGTTGGCGGTATTGAAGCGCTCGGTCAGGTAGTCGCGCTCGGCCTTGCTGCGCATGCCCTCACTGATTCGGGCGAAATAGCGCTGGTTGACCAGCACCCGGGGCAGGGTGTCGGGGTTCAGCTCGATAAACCAGCCGCCGCCGGGTTGGGCACGCATCAGAATATCGGGGGTGACCGGTTGGGCCGGTGCATGATCGAAGGCCAGCGCCGGCTTTGGGTTGAGTTTGCGGATTTCCCCCAGCATGTCGGCGATGTCTTCGGCGTCGACTCCGCACACTTTGATCAGAGCCGGCAGGTTGCGCGCGGCCAACAGGTCGAGATGGTTGAGCAAAGTCTGCATCGCCGGGTCGAGTCGGTCCAGGTCGCGCAACTGGATCGCCAAGCATTCCTTAAGTGAGCGGGCGAAGATACCGGGCGGATCGAAGTGCTGAAGTACGGCCAACACCTGTTCGACCCGCTCGACCGTGCAGCCGAACTGCTCGGCGATTTCCCCGAGGTCGACGGTGAGGTACCCGGTTTCATCCAAAAGATCGATCAGCGCTGTCCCGATCAGGCGGTCGGCGGGGTGGGCCAGATCGACATTGAGCTGCCCCGACAGGTGGTCGCGCAGTGAAATATCGCCCGTCAGCGTTTGTTCGAGATTGGGGTCGCTTTCATCGAAGCCGGATCGCCCGCCGTTGGCCGCCCACTGTCCAAGCGTTTCCCCGTCGCCCAGGCTGTTATCGGCGCTGCTGCCGCCGGTCCAGACATTCTCGAAGTCGGTATCGAGCGGGCCGTCCGCGGCACCGGGCAGGGTATCCGAAGTGGTCTGGTCCACGGTATCGCGGGTTCGAGTCGACTCGGGCGGCGGCGGCGGGTCCGCTTCGCCCCGCTCCGGGGGTTCGCCCTCACCGCTGCCGGCACCGTCGGCCCGTTCCAACAGGGGGTTTTGCTCGATTTCGTGGTCGATAAAGTCGGACAGTTCCATATTGGACAGTTGCAGCAGCTTGATCGCTTGCTGCAACTGGGGTGTCATCACCAGGGACTGGGATTGTCGGAGGTCGAGTCGTTGCGAAAGCGCCATGGCTGCGGTGTGCCTCGGGAAGTCGCTACAGGCTGAATCTCTCGCCCAGATAGACGCGTCTTACATCCTCATGGGCCACGATGTCGGCGGGCGTACCTTCCATCAGGACCATCCCCTCGTGCATGATATAGGCGCGGTCGACAATATCCAAGGTTTCCCGAACATTGTGGTCGGTGATTAATACGCCGATGCCCCGGTCGCGCAGATGGCTGATCAACTCGCGGATTTCATTGACGGCAATCGGGTCGATCCCGGCCAGCGGTTCGTCGAGCAGGATGAAGTGGGGCCGGGTGGCAAGCGCGCGGGCAATTTCGACTCGTCGGCGTTCGCCGCCGGACAAGGCCAGGGCCGGAGCCCGCCGGATATGGGTAATGGAAAATTCGGCCAGCAATTCGTCGAGCATGGCCTCGCGCACGTCGTGGTCGCTTTCCACCACCTCCAGCACGGCGCGGATATTGTTCTCGACCGACAGGCCGCGGAAAATCGAGGCCTCCTGTGGCAAATAGCCGATGCCCAGGCGGGCGCGCCGGTACATCGGCAGGGCGGTGATGTTCTGGCCGTCGAGATAAATCGCACCGTAGTCGGCTGCAATCAGGCCGGTGATCATATAAAAGCAAGTGGTCTTGCCGGCGCCGTTCGGACCGAGCAAGCCGACCGCCTCGCCGCGCTGAACCGTGACGCTGACACTGCGCACGACCGGGCGCTGCTTGAAGCTTTTTCCCAAATTATGGGCGGACAAGCCATTGGCGAGGGCCGGCGGCGGGGCGGTATCGGGGCGGCGCTTGGTCATTGCGGGCTTGGTACTCTTGAAAGGCGGATCATTTGCGGCCGGAAGCGGTGCCGGGAATCGGGGCGCCGGGAGTAGGGGCGCCGGGAGTAGGGGCGGGTTTCGCGCTTTGGTTATCGCTACGGGGAATCAGCAGGCCTTCGACCCGCTTGCCGGTACTCAGCACGCGGTTGACCTTGGTCTTCATGTTCATTTCGGCGGCGTCACCGTTGACCTGATCCTCGCCGCGGGTGATTTTGACGTTGCCGACCAGGACCGCAATCTCGGTCGGGGCCGAGTACATCACGCGCTGACAGGTGGCAACGTCGGTCGGCGTCGTGATCAGAACATTGCCGATACCGTCCATCCGGTCGAGGTCCATGCCGCCGCCGCTCTCGCCGGGCAGGGTGCCGCCGGTCGCAGCCTTGCCCGCAGGCGGCGGCAGGGCCTTGCCCGCAGGCGGCGGCGGGGTTTTGCCGCCCTTACCGTCGGCCGGGGCGGCTTGCTTGAATTGGGCGACGATGGTGTCGGCTCTCATGCGGTTATCGTTACGGACCGCGATGGCGTCCCCTCGGGCGACGCCCAGCTTGGCGCCGTCATAATATTCCAGCGAGTCGCGGGCGGTAATGATATCGGTCGGCGTAACCATCTTAAGGTTTTTGCCGGTGACGACGCCGACCTGTTTATCGTTGTCCCAAACCCCGTGCTCGCCGAAGATGTCCCGCGATGGCGAGATGACATGAACATTACCTTCCGCGGTCATGCGGTAGACATCGTTGCCCTTGTCCTTGGTCTCTCGATAATAGGCGGTCAACACGTCGCCGTGGATAATGGTGGTGCCACGGGTCGCGACGGCATTCCCGCGTGCGACATAGGCCTTTTGGTCCTGGTGCCATTCGATAGCGTTATCGGCCTGCACATTCACCGGTCCGGTGCCTCCCCCCGGCGCGTTCGTGCCGGGCGCGGGGGCCGCTGCGGGAGCGGCGGGCTCGGCGGCATTCGCGACAAGATACGGTCCCGCAGCCAGCAGCGCGGTCAAAAGAACCGCGGGCAGGGCGGCGAATCGGCGATATGGAATCGGCTGTGCCATCATTTCGGATTTCCCTTGGCGGCCGGGGCCGTTTTGCCGACGCCCCCGTTTTGCACGGCGGCCTTCGAGGACCGGGTAAAGGTTATGGTCTGGCCATGATCGGTGGCAACAAAGCCCTCGGCACGAATTTCACCCGACGGCCCCTGGCCGACCACCTTGTGGTTGCCCCAGGCGTTTCCGGTCTTCGTGTCGATTTCGGCCTCGTCGGTGACAAACTCGAAGCCGTCATCGCGCAAGACATGGACATTGTCCAGCATCAACAGGCGGGCATCGTCCTGATTATAGCGGCCGCGCTCGGACGAGATGGTGAGCCAGCTGCCATCGGCCCGAGTCATTTCGGCCTCGGGTTGGACGAGGTCGAGCAGCTGGGCCATGCCCGGAACCTCGGTCGCGCTTTTGGCAAGCATCGAGAACGGTAAATTCTGGCGATCATGGCTGAAATAGCGGGCATTGACCAGCGAGGTCTGGTTCTTGTCGATCTTGCCGGTGTTGTTCTGCATGCTCAGGCGCGGCCAGACGAAAATCAGCGAGATCATCAACGCCGCCAGGAGCGGCAGCCCGATTTTAAGCGCAAGGACGATCCGGCTGTGGCGTTTGCTGAGCGTCCGGTAGCCGGCATGCTCTTGCTGGCGCCGCAGCCAACCTGTTAAAGCCGCGCCGCGGCCGGACTCAGGCTTGCCCATGGTCAGGCGATCCCCGTGCGCAGGCAGTCATGAATGTGAATAATGCCGATCGGCCGTCCGCTTTCGGTAACAAACAGACTGGTGATCGCCAGTTCATTCATCTGGCCGATCGCCTCGGCAACCAAAGCGCCCGGCCGGATGGTTTTCGGGTGGCTGGTCATGACCCGTTCGGCCGGAACGGCGAGAAGCTCGGGGTTCATGTGCCGGCGCAGATCGCCATCGGTGATGATTCCGGCCAGCCGACCGTCGGCGTCGGTGATGCCGACGCAGCCGAAATGCTTGGCGGTCATCACGAGCAATACCTCGGCCATGGGGGCGTCCAGCCGGGCCAACGGCACATCGGCTCGGGCATGCATGATGTCGGACACCTTCAGCAGCGCCCGCCCGAGTTGCCCGCCGGGGTGAAGATCATAAAAATCATCGGCGGAAAAGCCGCGCCGCTCATAAAGCGCGACCGCCAAAGCATCGCCCAGCGCCAGCATCATCGTGGTCGAGGTGGTCGGGGCGATCCCGAGCGAACAGGCTTCCGGCGCGGGCGGCAGCTTCAGAAGCACGTCGGCTTGCTCGGCCAGGGTGGAGCCGGCATTGCGGGTGATCGCGACCAGCGGAATCCGGAAGCGGCGGGTGTAGGCGATGACATCGCTCAGTTCGCTGGTCTCGCCCGAGTTGGACAGCGCGATCACGCCGTCGCTGCGGGCGATCATGCCAAGATCGCCGTGACTGGCCTCGCCCGGATGGACGAACAGGGCCGGCGTCCCGGTCGAGGCGAGCGTTGCCGCGATCTTGCGCGCGATATGGCCGCTTTTGCCCATGCCGGTGACCACGATTCGTCCCTGAACCGCCTCCAGGCAGGTCAGTGCCTGCTCAAAAGTGAGGTCAAGACCGTCCGCCAGCCGGTGCAGGGCCTCGGCTTCCAAGGTGAGTACGCGGCGAGCGCTGGCGCAACCGTCGGGTCGGTCGGGTGGCGGGGGCGCCGAGGGCTGAGAAACGGAACCGGTCAAAGTGTGCATCGCTTCACTGATAAGGGTCTTCGACCGAGCGCACGAGCCTCGTACGCCGGTCACGCCATACCCTAGCGCGAAGTGCGGCCCCGGTCACGCACAGTCGTAATATTCGGCCCCGTCCGGGGGTAAATGTTCAGTGCGCGAGGATGTCGGGATCGGTCCAGCCGCCGAGGTCGAGCAGGGCCCGGGTCGGCAGAAAGCGGAAGCAGGCTTGAGCGAGGTCCTGTCGTCCCTCGCGCACCAGCATTGCGTCGAGGCGCCGGCGCAGCGCGTGCAGATGCAACACGTCGGACGCGGCATATTTCAGTTGCTCGGGGGTCAGATCGGTGGCGCCCCAGTCGGAGGTTTGCTGCTGCTTCGATAGTTCGACTCCAAGCAGATCCTTGCACAGGTCTTTCAGCCCGTGGCGGTCGGTGAAGGTCCGGACCAGTCGCGATGCGACCTTGGTGCAATAAACCGGCTCGATTACCAGATCCATCCAGAATTTGACCGCGGCAATATCGAATCGAGCGAAATGAAACAGCTTGGTCACGGCGGGGTCGGTCAGCAGCCGGCGCAGGTTGGGCGCCCGATAATCGCCGTCACGGAACTGCACGATATGAGCGGTGCCGTCGCCCGCCGAAAGCTGAACCAGGCAGAGCCGGTCGCGCGGCGGGTTCAGTCCCATGGTTTCGGTATCGATCGCGACGCAGTCGCCCCAGGTTAAGCCGTCGGGCAAATCACCGTCATGGAGGTCGATGGGCAAGGCGGATCTCCGCAGCGTTAAAGCAAAAGCATCGGGGCAAAAAAACAACCCCGTCCGCGGTCGGATCGGGGTTCACGATACCTATCATAGATGGTGCCCGGGAGAAGACTCGAACTTCCACGACATTTCTGCCACAGGTACCTGAAACCTGCGCGTCTACCAATTCCGCCACCCGGGCTCAAGTGTCGGCCTGTGAGGTCGGGTTTCTATCGTCCCGGCTCGACCCTGTCAACCGGTTTATTCTCCGGCCTTTTCGCTTTTTGGCGATGACATATGTTATTCATGGGAAGAGGATACGGCGGGATACGGCGGGATACGGAAAACCCCCTATAGCCGGGCGGGGGAGGCTCCGATATACAGCCACACGTCAGGGTTTATAGAGCGCAGTGCGGGGGAAATCCATGATCGGTCGTAACAGGGTGATCACCGTCTTCGGCGGCAGCGGGTTTATTGGCCGTCATCTGGTACGGCGTCTCGCCAAGCTGGAGCAAACGACGGTTCTCGTTGCCTGCCGGAATCCCGGGCGCGCCGCGTTCCTGAAACCGGCCGGCGATATCGGGCAGATTATTCCGATGGGCGTCGATATCTCCAGCGATGATTCGGTGGCTCGAGTGGTGTCGGGCGCCGATGTCGTGATTAACCTGATCGGCATTTTATATGAAAGCGGGCGCTGGACTTTCCAGGCGGCCCATACCGAGGCTGCCGAACGCATTGCCCGTGCGGCCAAGGCGGCCGGGGCCGAGCGTCTGGTGCAGATCTCTGCGATCGGGGCCGATCGTAATTCGGCGTCGGCCTATGCCCGGACCAAGGCTCTTGGTGAGTTGGCGGTGCGTCAGGCCTTTCCCGAGGCGACCGTGGTGCGGCCGAGCATTGTGTTCGGACCCGAGGATAATTTCTTTAACCGCTTCGCGACCATGGCCCGCATCTTGCCGTTTCTGCCGTTGATCGGTGGTGGCCATACCCGGTTTCAACCGGTTTATGTCGGCGATGTCGCCGACGCGATCATGGCGATTTTGCGGGACGGTGCGACCGCGGGTCGGGATTACGAACTGGGCGGGCCTGCGGTTTACAGCTTCCGCCAATTGATGAGTTTGGTGATGGCGGAAATCCGCCGCACGCGCACGCTGGTGTCGATACCGTGGCGTCTGGCTTATCTTCAAGCGACAATTCTGGAAAAGCTGCCTTGTCCCTTGCTTACCCGCGATCAACTCGAGTTGCTGAAGAAGGACAATCTGGTTGATCCGGAGGCGCCGGGTCTGCGCGATCTGGGGATAACGCCGACGGCGGTCGAGGTGGTGATCCCGACCTATCTGCATCGCTTTCGGCCGGGCGGGGACTATAGCCGTAGCGCTCATGCCCGCTGACAAAACACCATAAGCAATAAAATCAGGGTACGACAAGACAGGGTACGACAAGACAGGGGGGGGCGGGCTTGACCCGCCCTTTCCGTTTGTTCGGTCCGGCGTTTTGTTTGGTTCAGCTTCGTTCCGGTACGGGGAAGCCGCCGGGATGGTTGGTGGTTACGCGCTCGACCACGGTTTGATCGTCTCGGCCGGCATCGAGGTGGGCTGCGCTGTTGTGCAGCGGGCCGAGCAGGGCGGGGGCGGGCCGCTGTGCTGCCAGCGGCAGTACCGTGGCGGCACCCTTGTCCCGGCGAACCGGATAGGGCAACCCGGTGGCGGGGGCCGGCTTTGGCTTGCGGCGGGAGCGGGTGAACAGAATCATGTTGCCCAAGATGATAATCATGACCACGGCGGCTAAATATTCGATCAGGGTGAATACCAGGGCGCGTTCACCCGACAGAGACAGGCCGACGCTGATCGCCAGCCCGGCGGCAGCTAAGGCCAGGATCAACCCGACCAGCACCTTGAGCGCGTCGATCAGGCGCCGCACCAGCCAGGGCAGGAAGATCAACACGGCCAGCGTTACCACCAGCACGCCGAGCAACAGCGGTGCGAAATAGCTGGCCACCAGCCAGGACGCGATGTCGGGAGCGACCAACGGCAGGAAATCGTTGAGCGTTTTGCCGCGTTCCTCCAGATGGCTGCTCAGCACCATCAAATGCCCGAGCCCGGCCTGAAGCTTGCCGGCTTGCAAGGCGATTTTCCCTTTGTCCAGCAGCTCCTGGTCTTCCTTGCCGAACCAGTCGGGCGGATTGCTCCGGGCCGGACCGGCGAGTCGGGTCACCCCTTGGGCCAGCAGGCGGGCGCTCGGCCCGGTTTCCTTGATCGGCGCCCAGTTGTTAAGCGTGGCGATATCGTACGCAGCCGGTTGCCCCACCCACATCACCGCCCCGCCCGCAGGCAGGGTGACGGCGATCAACAGAATCAGGATGCGCCAGAAGATCATCTTGAACCGGCTCATGACTTGCCTTCTCTCTTCCGCAAAATCCCGGAGCGGAGACGTGACCACACTCCGCCGGCCGTGTCTACTTTCTTACATCAATCACGGTACGGCCGCGCACCCGACCCTTGACGATGGTCTCGGCCAGCTCGAATACCTTGGATAAGGGTTCGATCGTGGTTATAGCGTCGAGCTTGGTCTTGTCGAGGTCGGTCGCCAGCCGGGACCAAGCCTGTTCGCGCTTTACCCGCGGCGCCATCACCGAGTCGACCCCGAGCAGCGACACCCCGCGCAAGATGAACGGGAACACCGAGGAGGGCAGGTCGGCGCCCCCGGCCAGACCGCAGGCGGCAACCGCGCCATGGCGCAGGGTTTGGGCGATGACGTTGGCCAAGGTGACGCCGCCCACCGAATCGACGGCGCCGGCCCAGCGCTCGCGTTGCAGCGGCGGCGCCTTGTCCAGGAGAGTCGTGCGCTCGATGAAGCCGGAGGCGCCCAAAGCGGTCAGATAGGCGTGCGTCTCCGGCCGTCCGGTCGAGGCGATAACCCGGTAACCGAGCCGCGCCAGCACCGAGACCGCAATCGAGCCCACCCCGCCGGCCGCGCCGGTCACCAACACGTCGCCTTGCCCGGGGCGCACTCCGGCGTGTTCCAAGGCCAGTATGGCCAGCATAGCGGTGTAACCCGCGGTCCCGACCGCCATCGCTTCGGCGAGCGAGAAGGTGTCGGGCACCCGCACCAGCCATTCCGGCTTCAGCCGCTGCTTTTGAATATAGCCGCCCCATTCCGTCTCGGACAGATTCCAACCGTTGACCAGCACCCGGTCGCCCGGCTGCCATTCGGGTGAGCGTGATTCGGCGACCGTGCCGGCCAGATCAACCCCGCACACCATGGGAAACTTGCGGGCGATCCGGCCCTTGCCGGTCAGCGCCAGCCCGTCCTTATAGTTCAAGGTTGAATAGGCGACATCGACCAGCACGTCATGGTCGGGCAAATCGGCCACGTCGAGTTGCTTGAAGGACGCCTTCGGTTTGCCGTCCACCTCTTCGAGCATCACGGCATTGAGTGTTTCAGTCATGACTCAACCTCTCGCTGTGGCAATCGCGGCGTTGAAGGCGCGGACGGCGGCGGCGGGACCATCGGGATGGTTCCAGACCGCAGTGACCGCGGCGATAAAATCGGCGCCGGCTTGGACCAGGGGCGCGCAATTATCCGGGGTGATGCCGCCGATCGCGACACACGGAATTTCGAAGATCTCGCTCCACCACTCCAGGATTTCGGGTTCGGGCCGATAGGGCGTGTCGTGGGTTTTGGTCGGATAAAAGGCGCCGAACGCGACATAATCGGCACCCTGTTCGCCGGCCTCCATCGCAAAATGGCGGCTGTCGTGACAAGTGATCCCAACGATGGCGTCGGCGCCGAGCTTGCGCCGGGCCTCGGCGTAAGAGCCGTCCTTCCGCCCGATATGGACACCGTCGCAGCCGGTCTCGGCCGCAAGATCGGGCCGGTCATTCAGAATAAAGGCGACCTCCCGGCTTTGTGCGATCGGCCGCAGCAGGTCGCAGGCGCGCCGGATCGAGTCGGCGTCGGCGGTAGCGCTGCCGTCCGCACTCTTCAGGCGCAGCTGGACGCAGGCGACGTCGCCGGCATCAAGCGCCGCCGTCAGCAACGGCGCGAATGTGACCGGATCGAGCCGGGCCGGTGTGACCAGATAAAGGCGGCAGGCAAGGGCGGCGGCGGGCATCGGCGAAAACTCGGTGAGTGTAAGATCGGGGCGTATCAAAACACGAACGGCCCTTCCCATGGATGATGGGAAGGGCCGTCGGGCCGGTCGCGGGCTTTGGCTTACGCCTCTTCACCCTTATAGATACGCACCAGCTTGTCGAGCAGCTTCAGCGCGTCGGCGCGCGGACGCTGGAAGCTGTTGCGACCGATGATCGAACCGTTGCCGCCGCCGGCCAGGATGTCGCGAGCGTCCTGATAGACACTGTCTTCACCCTTGGCGGCGCCACCCGAGAACACCACGATGCGGCGACCGTTGAAGGCCGACTGAATGACATGCTTGACCCGCTCGGCCTGAGTCGCGATCTCGATCTTCTTCGCCTCGTAGACCTTCTTGGCCTCGCCGTTTTCCAGGTCGGCACTGGGCAGCTTGACCTTGATGATGTGGGCGCCGAGCAGAGCGGCCATGTGGGCGGCGTAGGCGCCGACATCGACCGCCAGCTCGCCAGTCTTGGAGATCGTGCCGCCGCGCGGATAGGACCACAGGACCGTCGCGAGCCCGACCGACTTGGCCTCGGCCGCCAGTTCGCGGAACTCTTCCATCTGGTCGAACTGGGCGTCCGAGCCGGGATAAATGGTGAAGCCGATGGCCGCGCAGCCGAGTCGCAGCGCGTCATCGACCGAAGCGGTCACCGCCTGATCGGCACCTTCCTTGAAGCGCGACAGGCTGTTGGACGAATTCATCTTGAGGATGGTCGGAATCTGGCCGGCGAAGGTGGACGCTCCCGCTTCCAGCGGTCCCAGCGGCGCAGCGTAGGCGCTGAGGCCGGCGTCGATTGCGAGCTGAAAGTGATAGTGCGGATCGTAGCCGGCCGGATTCGGCGCAAAGCTGCGGGCCGGGCCATGCTCAAAGCCCTGGTCCACCGGCAGGATGATCAGCTTGCCGGTGCCGCCGAGGCGGCCTTCCATCAGAATGCGGGCAAGATTGCCCTTGGTGCCGGCGTTGTCGCTCTCGTAGTGCGAGAGAATTTCCCTGACGCGCGCTGTCGTCTGCATGTTGCCGTTTCCCCCCGGTCTGGTCGAACCAGGGGATAGTCATAAGCTATAACCCCCTGGTTTGTAAATAATCCCGGCAGGCATCCACCGGATCCGAGCATCCCCGCAGGTCCAACCAGGGTTGCGGAAAGGTGTCGGGACCGTGCAGGCGGGCGCCGTTCGCAACGGCAATCGCGGCCAGTCGTGCCGCAGTCTCAGCCCGGCCGGTAAAGCGAAGATCGCCGATGCCGGCGCGCAAGGCCGCCAGCACCACACCGGCCAGGTCGGCGCAGTCGAGTACGGCGCGCGCCGGAACCGCGGAGTGGTCTGCCAGAGCCGATTCGAATAAATGGCGAAACCACCCGCCGCCGCCATATGCTCCGGCTGCGGGCGGGCTCATCAGAGTAACGGAACAACCAATCATTTTTGCGGCGGACAGCGCGGCACGGGCATCGTCGGAGCCATACACGATAATAACCCCGGTCATTGTCCCGGTTTCCTTGTATAAGTAATTTGCCGGAGTGCGGTCGTCGACTCTTGCATTGAAAAGACAGATATCTTAACGTTCTGTCAATGAGTGCGGGTGCGGGCTGGTTCTTAATGTCGCACCCCGGATAAAACGCTGTTAAGGTCGACCGCCGGGCGGTACATTGCTCGGACAATGACCAATTAGTTAAAAAAGTCAAATAAACGGAGGAAGACCCAAGATGACGCAACCGCAGACGCCAAACCGCTGGTCGGTCGTAATCGGCGCAATATTAATCCAGTTTTGTTTGGGCTCGATCTATGCCTGGAGCGCATTTACCGTGCCGCTGACCGCCGCCGGTTGGACCAAGACTGAGACACAGATAGTGTTTTCTCTTGAGCTGGCGGTGTTCGCGCTGGTTATGCTTTACGCGGGCAAATTGCTGGCAACGATTCATCCGCGCTATCTGATCCTGACCAGCGGCACGCTGGTCGGCCTCGGCTACCTGATCGCGGGTGCTATGGGTGGCACCAGCTTTTGGGCCGTGACGCTGTCCATCGGCTTCATCACCGGTACCGGCCTCGGTATGGGGTATGTGGTGCCGATCGCGGTGTGCATGCGCTGGTTTCCGGATAAAAAGGGCCTGATCACCGGTATTGCTGTGGCCGGCTTCGGTCTCGGTGCGACGTGTTGGGGTCTGCTGGCCGCGCCGTGGCCGAAATTTTTGGGCGTGCAGGGTCCGAATTTGCTGACGACGCAGGGCGTCGGTCCCACGTTCATGCTGTTTGGAGCCATCTTTATTGTGGTCGTTGCCATCGGCAGCCTGTTCATGAAATTCCCGCCGGATGGTTGGGCGCCGGAGGGCTATGTTGCTCCGGTTGCCAGTGCCGGTGGTTCCGCCGCCGGGACCGTAGACTTCACGATCTCCGAAATGCTCGGCACTTCCCAGTTTTGGCTGATCATCATCGTCTTTACCGCCGGGTCCGCGGCGGGGCTGTCCTGCATCGGCTTAATCAAGCTGTATGCTAAGGAACAGCTGATGCTGGCGAATATACCCGAGGCTATCGCCAATGGCATGGGCACGTTCGCCATGTTCATTGTCTTCCCGATCTGCAACGCGATCGGGCGCATCGCCTGGGGTACCGCGGGTGACAAGTTGGGCCGTAAGATGGCCTTGCTCTTGTTGGTCGCGATTCAAGGCGCCATTGTGTTGGCCTTCCCGATCCTGGTCAGCAACGAATATGGCCTCTATTTCTGCGCCGGGCTCATCGGCTTTAACTTCGGCGGCAACTTTGCCCTGTTCCCGACGCTTACCGCGGATACTTTCGGAACCAAGCGGGTCGGCCAGAATTACCCGGTGGTGTTCCTGGCCTATGGTTTGGGTGGTATCATCGGCCCGATCGTCGGCGGCAAGATGGGCGATCTCGGGATGTCACCGCAGGCCTTTACCGGGTGCGGTATTATCCTGCTGGTTTGCGCGGTATTGGTGTCTTTGATCAAGCCGGCGTCCAAGCCTGCTACGGCCTGACGCTTGATCGTTCGGGACCGGCTTTGCGTCCCGGGTGAAGGCAAAAGCTACCCGCCGATCCTTGGTCGGCGGGTAGCTGCGTTTATAAACCGGCTGATTGGCTGTCCTCCGGCCAATTTGTTCCCCGGCTGATTTGCATCATGTTTGATTTGCGTTGATTCCGCGGCAATAAATCAGGATTGTCTAAAGGTTGGGCCGTGGCTTGGCGGTCTGCCGGACTTGGTGAGGCATGGGGACGATTCGGTCACGACGTGAGGACAGTGCGCTGGTCCGGCCGTCGGCAGAGCGGCTGGCTGCTGCCGGCGATGGCGAGTCGGCCATCAAACAGGGCGAACAAATCGTCCGTTCCATCGCTTTTGCGGTGGGCGCGGTTGCGTTTGTCCTGATCCTGCTCTCGTTTTTTGCGGGCTATTCCGAATATAATTTGTTCATTAAAGACTCTGAGCGTCGAGTCGAGAGTGACATTGCCGCCTCTGAACAGAACATCAAGCTGGCCATTTCCAGCCTGGAAAGCGTAATGCGGGCGATCGGCGAACGTATCCGGGCCGGCGGGGTCAATCATAAAAGCCTCAACGACTTTTTGTTTACGATGGACCATGATTTGCCGGCGACTCGGGCGCTGCTGGTGGTCAATCCAACCGGGCTGATTGCGGCGGAATCCCGACCGGAGCGACTCGCGGTCGGAATCGACGTTTCCGATCGTACGTATTTTACCGCTCACAAGCCGACGGCGCCGGAAGGCAGTACCGGCGAGGGAGAGTTGTTTATCGGGCCTCCGATTCGTTCTCGGGTTGATAATGCTTGGCTGATGCCGATTTCCCGGCCGGTGCGTGATGATAAGGGCGCGTTGCTTGCCGTGGTGGTGGCTTCGATTGATTTGCGTTATATCGCCAAGTTGTTTTCCTCAATCGATGCCGGTCCGCACAAGTTGGAAGTGCTGATTCACCGTGACGGCACGGTGCTTTCGGTCTTTCCCTTTGATTTTACATTGATCGGCCGCTCGGTCCTGAACACTCCGTTGTTCGAAGAGTATTTGCCGCGTGCCGGTCTTGATGTGGTGCATGGCCCTTCGACCGTGGATACGTCCGAGCGGATTGTTGCCTATCGGGCCATGAATCCATGGCCGCTGGTGTTGGAAGTGTCGATGCGTCGGGATGATGCGCTCGGTCACTTCCTTGCGGTTGCGATTGGCTGGGTCACGCTGCTGATTCTGTTTTTGATGATGACGATCTATTTGGCATTCCGACAGATTTCGCAAACCCGGCAACTGGCGCAACAAGCGGTGGTGATTCAGCATCAGATCGGCAAGTTGAAGGAAACTTACGACGAGTTGCAGCGGGAAATGTCTGACCGGCGCTATGCCGAGTGGGAACGTGACCGGTTGTTCGACCTGTCGATTGATATGTTATGTATTGCCACGATTGACGGCTATTTTCGGCGTGTCAATCCGGCCGTGGTTGCTAATCTCGGTTACGGTGAAGAGGAATTGCTGTCAACGCGCATGATCGACTTCGTTCATCCGGAAGATGTCGAGGATACACTTCAAGAAATGCGGGATTTGGCGGAAGGCCGCCCGATGCTTTCCTTTGAAAACCGGTTTCGGCGCAAGGATGGTTCTTTCCGTTGGTTCAGCTGGAATGCTTTTCCACAGGATAATTTGGTTTATTCGGTTGCTCGCGATGTTACCGAGCAAAAGGCCGTGGCAGCGCAGCTTGAACAGGCGCTTTACCACGCCGAAGCCGCCAACCGCGCCAAAAGTGACTTCCTTGCCAATATGAGTCACGAGTTGCGGACGCCCCTGAATGGGGTGATCGGTTATGCCGAGGCGCTGGGGCTCGGCATCTTCGGCATGCTTACGACCAAACAGATTGAATATGTTAACAATATCCGGAATGCCGGGACGCTGCTGCTCGGGATTGTTAACGACTTGCTTGATCTATCGGTGGTTGAGGCCGGGCGCCAGGTTCTTGCCGAGGGTGACGCCGATATTGCCGTGCTGGTGCAGGCGGTGCTTGCCCTGGTTCGTGATCGGGCGGCGCACAAGCATCTGACCTTGACATGTCGATTGCCCGAACCGGCGCCGCTGGTGCGTTGCGACGAGTTGAAGATTAAACAGGTTTTGGTTAATCTGGCCGTTAATGCTATCAAATTCACTGAGCCGGGCGGGACGATTCTCATTGAGGCCGGGATTGAACCGGATGGCGATTTATACTTGGCGATTATTGACAATGGTATCGGTATCGCGTCTTTTGATTTGCCCAAGGTGATGACGCCGTTCGGACAAGTTGAGCCGGTCCATGCACGCAAACAGGGCGGGGTCGGGCTTGGTTTGCCGCTGGCTAAAAAGCTGATCGAGTTGCACGGGGGCACGCTTACATTGGAAAGTGCGGTCGGCGTCGGGACCACGGCCCGGGTGACGATCCCGGCGCAGCGTGTGATTCGGTCTGACGGGGTGGACCAACCGGTTATCGCGTGGTGATGCAGGTTTCGGCAATTCGCGTAAGGATAAACTCCGGCATTGCGTTCGTCGGTAAGGCTTGTAAAGTCACAACAGATCGAAGGTCGCGCAGAAGAGACTGCGGTGCTCGATCAAAGCTAAAGACAAGGGGGTACCGATCATGGCTGAGCATCCCGCGATGAAGAATCCGAGCCTGTTTGCCCGGATATGGCGGATGTTCGTGCTGCCTTCGACCCATTATTCGCTGGGCGCCATCCTGCTTTACGGCATCGGTCTCGGCATCGTGTTTTGGGGCGGCTTCCATTGGGTGGTCGAGTTGTCCAACACGGAGACGTTCTGTGTTTCATGTCACGAGCATTCGGCATTTACCATGCCGGAGGTCCAGGCTAGCAAGCATTACAGCAATGTTTCAGGGGTTCGGGCAACTTGCTATGACTGCCATGTGCCGCGGGAATGGCTGCATAAGCTTGCGACTAAGATCTATGTCAGTAACGAGTTGATCCATCACTTTGCCGGTTCTATGGACAGTGCCGACAAGTACGAGGCCAAGCGTCAATCGATGGCACAGGATGTCTGGCGCCGGATGCGTGAGACCGACTCGCGGGAGTGCCGGAATTGTCACGACTATGGTGCGATGAATGTGCGGGCTCAGGAAGGTCTGGCTGCGCGTCAACATGAACTGGCGGCGGTCCGCGGTGTGACCTGCATCGAGTGCCATATGGGCCTTGCCCATAAATTACCGCCGGGGGTACCGGAGCGTAAGTTGCTGACTGAAACAAAATAATAAAGAGTGGAGGAGAGTTCTCGGTTTTTCTCGTGAACTCTCCGACTCTATTCATTCTTAGTGGAGACCGGTCTCGGGATCAACGACATCTTCGGCTTCGTCGAGCAGAGTGTCGCCGCTGAGATTATTGACCATTCGCCGCAACACATCCATCGCCGCCATCAATTCATTGTGCCCGATGCCACGGGTTGCTTCCTTGTTGGCATCAATTGAGCACGGCATCAGAACGTCACGCAACGCACGGCCTTTGGGCGTGAGGTATATGTTGACCTTGCGGCGGTCGTGGGCGTTGCGCACGCGCTCAACCAAACCGCGCCGTTCCATGCCGTTGAGCGCGGTTACGGTCGTCGGCTCCATCATGCCGACTCGCTGGCTCAACTCGCGCTGGGTCAAGCCATCTGCGTCCCAGAGCGCGCGCAGGAAGAACCACTGGCCCATGCTGACGCCGTGGCTTGCAATCTTGGATTGCAGCGCACGGGCGAGTGACCGATGGACATCACGAACCAAGTAGCCTATCGCGGTATCCGACACGCCACTTTCATCCTCAACTTCCGGGTTGTTTGGCATTGCCCCTTGTCTTCTGCCGGTATCCGGTGCATCCCTGTCGCCTCGAGACCACGCGGGGGGCGCCTGTAGCTTGTCCATCCTGGCACCTTCATTGTTTGGAGATTGTTATAATCATAACCGAATCAGTATATCCGCCATCCTTAGCGATAATGAGAGCATTGACCTCATTATCGAGTGCTCTGTCGTGCGTCTCTCAACCCTGCGTCTCCGGCGCAACTGGTCGTGCCATTTTAGTCAGAACCGAAGATAGACATGGGTGTAAATGATTATTTTGCAAGCCATCCATCAGTCGGAGAACTTTCTAAGTCATCCGTTAAACTCACTCTCCAAACTAGTGCTTTAGTCTTGAGCCCCGGCTTGGAGCGCCTTGCCGGCCCGTCCTGATTGTTACTATTCTAAACACTAGATCCGCTGACGGTGTCAAGCGCCGCTCTAAAGGTGTTGGACGCGGTTTGTAATTGTAATTATTCACCTTTATTTTTCCGGATTGCAAAAAAGCATGGTTAAGATATTCCCGCGTTTGGGCGCTTAAGATACGACATAAGCCGGGCAGATCGCCGATAAAGGCTATAATGCGATAAAAATGAGCCTAAAATTTTGGAATAATTTTAGTAATATGACAGCTCATAACGGGGCGGGCTCTGCCTCGAATTATGTCGGCCGCAATCTAAATTTATAGCGTATTGAAATGAAACGATATTCCCAGGCAGGCCAGTTAGTTGGTTAGCAAGCACCCTATTGATAACTTATTTCAGTTTGATAAGGACATTTATGCATTAGTATCCTTTACCATGGGTTGCCTTGAAAGTATAGTTATGCAATTATTGCGCTTTTAAAATAGTTAGTGTTCGTTCGACTATTAACAAGGGCGATGTTGATATCTGCGTTTTATGCAAATCTCATATACGACTGAGGCATGGCATTTGACGCCGACCGGCTTCGGTGCGATGTTTTTTGCGCTCGCCCCCGGGCGTTGGAAGCTGAATCGCACCAGATCGGACCTTAAGGCCGGGTTATGAAGACCAGCGATTTCGATTTTATCCTGCCGACCGCGTGCATAGCCGATCATCCGGCCCGGCCGCGCGATAGCGCGCGCTTGCTGACGGTGGGGTCCGGCGGCTGTGCCGACCATGTTATTCGGGACTTGCCGCGGTTGTTGCGGCCGGGCGACCTGCTGGTGTTCAACGACACCCGGGTGATTCCGGCGCGGCTTTTCGGCCGGCGCGGCGAGGCTCGGGTCGAGGTGACCTTACATAAGGCTGCGGGACATAAAGCCGAGGGCGGGTTGCGTTGGCGCGCCTTTGCTCGTCCGGGCAAGCGGCTGCGTCCCGGCCACACCATTGTCTTTGCGCCCGATTTCGCTGCGACAGTACTGGAGAAGCTTGAGGGCGGAGAGGTTCTGCTTGAATTTCTCGGGGATGAAACAAACGGCGCGGATTTTTCGACCGCGTTGCGCCGTTACGGCCGCATGCCGCTGCCCCCTTATATTCGCCGGGCGGACGGGCCGGAGCAGGACGATGGCGAGGATTATCAGACCATGTTCGCGGCGGTGGACGGGGCGGTGGCGGCCCCGACCGCCGGGTTGCACTTCACGCCGGAAGTGCTGGCGGCGTTGCATGCGGCCGGGATCGGTACGACCACGGTCACGCTTCATGTCGGGGCCGGAACTTTTCTGCCGGTCAAGGTCGAGGATATCAGCGACCACCGCATGCATGCCGAGTATCGGGAAATCACGCAAACCGCAATCACGGCAATCGAGGCGACACGCCGGGCTGGCGGCCGGGTGGTGGCGACAGGTACAACCTCGTTACGTCTGCTTGAGTCCGTCGCCGACGCCGAGGGCGGGTTACAGCCCGGGGCGGGCGAGACGGATATCTTCATCACGCCCGGCCATCGCTTTCGGATTGTGGATATGTTGTTGACCAATTTTCATTTGCCGCGCTCGACCTTGTTCATGCTGGTCTGCGCCTTTGCCGGGACCGAGCGCATGCATGCTGCGTATCAACGGGCGATCGACTCGGGTTATCGCTTTTACTCCTTCGGCGACGCCTGTTTGTTGGAGCGGGCGGTACCATGACCGGCTTTCGGGTTTTGGCGAGCGATGGCGCCGCGCGTCGGGGCGAGTTGGTCACCGCGCACGGGACGGTCGCCACCCCGGCTTTCATGCCGGTGGGAACACAGGCGACGGTCAAGGGCATGCTGCCGGAACAGGTGGCGGCAACCGGGGCCGAGATTATTCTGGGCAACACCTATCACCTGATGCTGCGGCCGGGCGCGGAACGGGTGGCGGCGCTGGGCGGGTTGCACCGCTTCATGAATTGGCCGGGGCCGATCCTGACCGACTCGGGCGGTTTCCAGGTGATGTCGCTGGCGGGTCTCCGCAAGCTAGCCGAGAATGGCGTGACCTTTCGCTCGCACCTGGATGGCAGCGAGCATTTGCTGACACCCGAGCGCTCGATTGCGATTCAGCATGCGCTCGATGCCGATATCACCATGTGCTTCGATGAGTGTACGCCCTGGCCGGCAACCGAGACGCAGGCCGCGGTCTCCATGCGGCTGTCGATGCGCTGGGCCGAGCGCTGCCGTGCCGCTTTTGTCGAGCGGCCGGGCTACGGCTTGTTCGGCATTGTTCAGGGCAGCGTCTATCCGGCGTTGCGCGCGGAGTCGGCGGCGGCATTGACCGCGCACGGCTTCGACGGCTATGCGGTGGGCGGGCTGGCGGTGGGCGAGGGGCAAGCGCTGATGCTGGCGACGCTCGACACCACGGTGCCGCTGCTGCCCGCCGATCGGCCCCGCTATCTGATGGGGGTCGGGCGGCCCTCCGACATCGTGCAGGCGGTGCGGCGCGGGGTCGATATGTTCGACTGCGTGATGCCGACCCGGTCGGGGCGGACGGGGCAGGGCTTCACCCGGCGCGGTACGATTAATATTCGCAACGCCCGTCATGGCGACGATCCGCGCCCGTTGGAGGAGGGCTGTTCCTGCCCGGCCTGCCGCAGCTACAGCCGCGCTTATCTACATCATCTGTTTCGAGCGCAAGAGATGCTGGGGCCGATGCTGCTGACCGCGCACAACCTCACTCATTTTCAAGAGTTGACCGCCGGTTTGCGCGCCGCGATTACCGAACGGCGGTTGGACGCCTATACTGCGGCGTTCGAGGCCGAACAGGCGTCCGGCGATATCGAGGTTGTGGACGAAGAGGGCGGTCATGACTGATCCGATTTATGCCGGCTTGACTCAGCTGGGCCGAACCGCGGCGGCACCGGTGGCTCCGGCCGAGGCGGTGTTGGAGCGGGTCGCTAATCCACATCCGGGCGAACGTTATCTGGTGCGCTTCACCTGCCCCGAATTTACCTCGCTGTGTCCGATTACCGGCCAGCCCGATTTTGCGCATCTGGTGATCGACTATGTTCCGGCCGGCTGGTTGATCGAAAGCAAGTCGCTGAAGCTCTATTTAGGGTCTTTCCGCAATCACGGCGCCTTCCACGAGGCTTGCACGCTTGAGATCGCGCTGCGGCTGCGCGCCGTGTTGGTGCCGGACTGGTTGCGCATCGGCGGCTATTGGTATCCGCGCGGCGGCATGCCGATCGATGTGTTCTGGCAGTCCGGCCCGCCGCCCGACGGGCTGTGGCTGCCGGCGCAAGAGGTCGCCCCCTACCGGGGGCGGGGTTGAGGACACCGGAAAGCGGAGGGCGTAGAACTGTGCCGAACGTACGAATCCTGCTACTGATTTTGGCGTTGCTGGCGGCGCCGTTGACGGAGGCTTTCGCCCGAACCGGGATGGCGCAACGAACCGAGCTGGCCGATGCCGGCGATGGATTTTCAACCGGGGGCGGTGCCTCTTTCATGACGCGGTTCGTGGTGGTGATCGGTTGCGCTTGGGTCGGCTCGATCCTGGCCCGGCGGCTTATCAACAGTTGGTGGTTCGGCTATATCGGGGCGCGGGCGGGCGCGATGCTCGGTCTTGATGCGCTGGCGGCGCTCGGCCTGTTCGGAGAAAGCGCGGCACCGGCTGCGGCGGCTTTGGCGCTGTAACATCGGGTGCTGTAATATCGGGCGCTGTAATATCGGGTTGAACCGGGGAAGGCGTATCTGATGGAGGTCCGGGAGCTGCTTACGGTCGCGGTGATGGCGGCTCTTCCAACCTATGGCCTGATCTCCGGGGCGGCTTTTGCACCGCTCTGCTTCGGTCTGGTCGGACTATTGGCGATTTACGACGGGATTACGCGGCGTACTTTGCCGGTGATTGATTATCCGCTGGCCGGTCTCGCCGCTATTTTCGTGCTGTTTGCCTGGGCCGGTCTGATTTGGGCCGCGGCGCCGTCCGTCACTTTGAAGATTGCGCTTCAGGTCTCCGGTGTGGTGACCGGGGCTTTGCTGGTTCTCAGTGTGAGTCCGGGCGCGGTGAGCAACCCTGTCCGGCGGGTGGCGTTGATCGGGCTGGCGATCGGTCCGGCGGTCATGGTGGCCGATGTGATGCTGGGGTTTCCGTTGATGGCCGTGGTTCACAACACGAACAGTCACGACAGCATTGATTCGCACTATAACCGCGGGCTTTGTTATCTGGTTTTGATGTTCTGGCCGGTGGCGTTGTGGACCTGGACGCAGCGCTTCCGGTTTGTCTTGGTCGGGCCGGTGGTTTGCTTGGCTGCGGCGGTCATGGTCGGCTCCAGCAAGTCGGCCGAGTTGGCCTTCGGCATCGGCGGTGCGGCTTTTGTGGCGGCATGGCTGGCGCCTCGATGGAGTGCGGCGGTTTTGGCCGTGGGCATGACCGGTTTTGCGCTCGGGCTGCCTTGGATCGGGCGTCAGCTATTGCCGATGCTGAAGCCCTTGGCGGTTCAGATTAAGCCCTCGGCGGTGCATCGGCTGGAAATCTGGGACTATATGAGTACGGAGATATTAAAGCATCCCTGGCTCGGTCTCGGGTTCGGCGGCTCGAAGCATGTTTGGCTTTCGACCGAGACGTTGGCTCGCTATACTTATGTCACCGGAGAGTCTATTCATCCGCACAATCAATGGCTTCAGTTGTGGCTGGATGGCGGGGTGGCGGGCGAGCTGATCGGACTTTGTTTCTTTCTGTTCGTCCTGCGTCGGGTGTTTGAACTGTCGGTGCCGGTCCGACCTTTTGCTTTTGCGGCGCTGGTCTCGGCGCTGGTGTTCTCGATGGTCGGGATTGAACTCTACACCGATTCCTGGTGGGCCGCATTGGCACTGACCGCGGGTCTGTTCGCGGCCACACAACCAAAATCTGCTACTCAACCAGCCGCAGCTCCTTAACTGGACAGAGAGTCCTGAATTGCGGTCACCAGCCGGCAGGGCCGGCTCAACTGTTCTACGATACGCAGACTTGCCGCAATGAATTGTTTGGTCTTTTCGTCGAAATCCGGGCGTTCACCCGCGATCACCATGAAGCGATCCCAGGCAATGACGTTTAGCGCGATGTTGGTTACCTCATGAATATTGAACGTCATCGGCAGGGTGAATGACCACTCGTTTCCGGAGGTAACGTTGGTGGCCGAACAGACATAAACCCCCCACACCGTTTCATCATCGAGTACGGCATAGCCGATCGACAGATGAGGATGTCCGGCCCGCCCGGCCCAGGTGCAACGTAAATCAAATTCATCCTCTGCCGGTAGAGTGGCGTATCCGGTCGAGTCATGGTCGAAAGTTGGTTCGGACATCGTCATACTTTCCGCTTCGGCCTTGGCCGGGAATCCGGAGTTGCGAATGAGGCCGAGCCCGTTTTCGCAGCCGGGCAGGGCGGCGTCAATCGCGATGCGGCCCGGCATGGGTAATTGCTCTGTCGCCAGTGTTCCGACGCCCTAGTGAAGGGCACGGTGTCGCAGGTCGATTATTAGCGGGTTTCCTCTTGACGAAGCTGCCCGACAAGATTACCTTAAGAGCTGTAAGGAGGAACCGACAGTATCGGAGTCTTTACATCAGCGACCGGCGAGTTGAGCTGGTGGCCTTGACGGTCGGATCATACGCAGGCAAAGCGTCCGTCCTTCGCTGACGGAGTAAAATGCAAAGTTGCCCATCCGGCTGACGAACGGCGGGACCATACCTAGGTGGTTCCGCCGTTCCTATGTCTAAATAACGCCAATTTCACACCCGGCATCTTATGAAATCTTGGCCTGTTCTTTGCCGGGTGCGGCTCGGTGTGTGGCGACCTTCATGCGGCGACGGCCGCCACACACCGGGGGAAGACTTAAGCCGGTGATTGCTTTACGCCGACTGTGTTTGCCAAAAGAAGAAAGCAACGATACCGACAATCAGGATAATACCGATATGGGGCATGGCGGGGCTCCGGGACGGGGTTTGGCGAAGGATCGGGTGCCGGGGTCACGCGTGCCCGGCGATGAAGGTTTCGCGCACGGCAAGCCGCTCGTCAAGAGCAACCATGTCGGCGGCATAGCCGGGCGCGATTCTGCCATGGCGGTGGTCGAGCCCGAGAAAGCCGGCCGGGTACAGGCTGGCCATCCGGAGCGCTTCCTCCAGGGGAATTCCTATTCGCTCGACGCAGTTGCGTACGGCGGTCGCCATGTCGAGCGCCGAGCCGGCCAATGTGCCGTTCGCGGTCACGCAACGGCCGTCGGTCACTGAAATCACCTCGTCCCCAAGCCGGAAGGGCTGATTATCAGCGCAGGCCGGCGGCATCGCATCGGTCACCAGCATGATTTTTCCGGGCGGCTTGGCCCGCCATGCCAGGCGCACGGCGGCGTCGTGGAGATGGTAGCCGTCGGCAATCACACCGCACCAGCCGGTGCGATCATCCAGAGCGGCGCCGAGCAGCCCGGGCTCCCGGGCCGTCAAGGGCGGCATCGCATTAAACAAATGGGTAAAGCCGGTGAGGCCTGCGGCCAGCGCCTGCCGGGTTTGTTCGTAACCGGCGGTGCTGTGGCCGGCACACAGGCGCACCCCCGCCCCGGCTAATTGCCGAATCAGGTCCGGATCGACCATCTCCGGCGCCAGCGTAACGACGGTGACGCCGGCGTTGAGCGGTTGCATCAGGGCAAGGTCGGCCGAATCGGGCGAGCCCAGCCATTTCGGGTCGTGGACGCCGCGGCGAGCCGGGTTGAGGTGCGGGCCTTCGAGGTGAAGTCCGAGAATGCCGGGCATGCCGGCTGCAAGCGCGGCCTCAACAGAGGCCCTGGCCATTCTGCGCTTGTCCCGGCTGTCGCTGATCAGAGTCGGCAGCAAACCGGTCGTGCCGAAGCGCCGATGCGCCGCCGCCAGCCGCGCCAGCGTGGCGGTGTCGGGCGAATCGTTGAACAAGACCCCGCCGCCGCCATTGACCTGCACATCGATAAAGCCGGGCGCCAGCAGGCAGTCGTTCATATCGTGTCGGCGTGCGTGTGTCGGCACCGCATTGCGGTCGACCACGTCGATGACGAAACCGTTCTCCACCAGTGCTGCGGCATTCTGTCGCACCCGGTCTCCGGTAAAGAGTCTTGCGGCGGTGAAGGCGTCCATCATTCCTCCGATTTCGACCCGGGCGGCGTTCTGCCGGGGCGACTCGCTTTCCGAGTCGGGGCTGCTCAGCATAGGTGTGCCGGCTGAGGGCGACGGCGGTTTTCCGGGGATTTTCGGGCGGGCGCGCCGAAGCCGGTCCCGGTTTGTTTATCCTTAAAACGAATAATATTGACTCGACGGCCGTGATTCGACTTCGGGGCCGATTCCGACGACGATGATCGCCGGCTGCCGGGGTGGTCACGCATTAACCAAATGTTAGCTATTGTCGCGCGTAGCGCATTTGTGGCACAAAAATGTCGTCGAGCAACGGACTTGCGAACGAAAAGAAGTTTCAAGAACCGTAGCCGCAAGTTCCTTTCCGTTGGCCCTTATGCCGTCATCGGTCGGGACAAAAAAAGGGCCGCTGATTGAACAGCGGCCTGAGTTTAGGGAGGAAACGCCCAAGAAGGGCGAAGCAGCAATCG
>JBAWVF010000004.1:0-65416 GCA_037147415.1 Rhodospirillaceae bacterium
GACTGGAAGCACACAACATCTAGTGGGTGTGTGCGTTAACCCGATAGGCATGGGGGTAACTATCGACATACACTTACATTGGATCAGGTGCTGCTCGTTTCACTTGAAAATCAAGCTGAATGGGCCATTCGTCGCGGCATTGTCGACGGGAAGACTGTGCCAAACTATTTAAAGTATCTAGATTCGTCAATACTTGACGAAGTTTTGCCCTCAGTAGTTACAATTATTCGGTAGAACCATGACCCTTCAACGGCGTGCATATATTGTTACTGCTTTGTTTGCGGCGATGAGCCTTGTGCTGTCGGTACTTATTATCCGCGCCAATGCTGCTGATGATGAAGTCCGTCGTGATCTTGACACTGTCCATGCAATCCGGGTTAAAGTTGGCGATTTGCGAACGGTGGGGTTTGAGTACGCTTTGTCTCGTGCCGAGAGGCCCCGCGAACAGGCAAATGTTGTTTTGAAAGCGCTTCATCCGCTTTTCGACCGCTTGCACGTTTCTCCGATGTTCCGGGCCGACGCAGATTTAATTTTATGGCAGGATGGTTATGAACGCCTTACAGAAGTCGAGGCATTGTTGGCATTGTTATCACGGGCGCCTGTAGCGAGTTTAGAGAAGAAGGAACGCGAGTCCCAGTTAACGAAGCTTTTCTTGATGCGTGGGGTTGCGCTGGCAACTAGTGTTGAGGCTCTGACCCATCCTATTTTAAATAAAGAACAGGACGTACGGCGACTTTGTCAGTATATTGCTATTACGTCTATTGTAATATTGCTTAGTTTGCCATTAATAGTTATTTATTTATTAAAAATAACCGTATTACGACCGCTCGCAATATTGTCAGATGCAGTGCTGGCCGTGGGTTCCGGTGATTATGGTTTCCGTCTGCAGAGTGATATGCTCGGCGAGTTCGGTCAATTGGCAAGAGCTTTCAATTGTATGCTCGATCGAATTCAAGAGGCTCGGGTTACACTGGTTGCTGCCAAGGAATCGGCTGAGTCTGCCAATCGGGCTAAGAGCGCTTTTCTTGCCAATATGAGCCATGAGATTCGTACCCCGATGAATGCGATTCTCGGGCTTGCTTACCTTCTTGAGCAAACTGATCTTAATTCAATTCAAAAGGATTATGTCTCAAAGACGCGATTGTCTTCACAATCACTTCTTGGAATTCTTAATGACATTCTCGATCTATCTAAAGTAGAAGCCGGGAAGATGGAGTTAAATCCGGAGGAGTTTCGTTTAGATGATTTGATGAAAACTCTTGCAACTGTTGCTGCTGCTAACGCACGTGATAAAAATATTGAGGTTCTTTTTGATATTGTGCCGGGCACGCCGTTAACATTAGTGGGTGATGCTCTGCGTCTTCAACAAGTTTTAACAAATCTTGCGGGTAATGCGATTAAATTCACAGAACAGGGCGAAGTCGTTTTGTCGGTTGAGGTGGTTGGTGGCGATGATAATTGGGTGGACTTGCAGTTTACTGTTCGTGACACCGGTATTGGCATTGCACCGGAACATCAGCAAACGATTTTCGATGTTTTTTCTCAGGCCGATAACACAACCAGTCGACGTTTTGGCGGGACGGGCTTGGGTTTGGCAATTTGTAGTCGCTTGGTTGATTTGGCGGGTGGGCGCATTGAGTGTGAAAGCGTCGCGGGACGAGGGAGTACGTTCCGGGTCTTTCTTCGCATGGGGCGTGTGGCGCTAACGGTTAAAGAGCATATTCTCTCATCGCGTGTGCCAAGAAACTTAAAAGTATTGGTTGCCGATGACAACCCGACAGCCTGTAAAATCATGGCTGCGATGATTGCTCCGTTTGGCTGGACTGCGGTCGTCGTCTCGTCCGGCCGTCAGGCGCTTGACGAGATTGATCGGGCGTTGGCAACTACGCCGTTTGATTTATTGCTGCTTGATTGGCTAATGCCGGAGGTTGGTGGGTGCGAGATTGTCCGCTATCTCAAGTCACATCAGTCGCCTGAAAACATTCCCTTGATTTTAGTGGTTACCGCTTATGAATACGAGCGTGTTCGGCGCGATTCGGGTAATGAACCGTTGATTCGGGCCGTGTTGACCAAGCCGGTATCCCCGTCGATTTTGCTTGACGCTGTTGCTGTAGCCTATCCGGCGATGACGTCGGCGGATACTAAGAGCTTGCCGGTGCCTACGCTGGAGTGCGCACCCCTTGCGGGTTTATTGTTACTGTTGGTCGAGGATAACACGATTAATCAAGTAGTTGCGCGCCGTATATTAGAAAATGCCGGGGCCGAGGTCAAGGTAGCGGGCAACGGAATCGAAGCCTTGGAGATTTTAACTGCTGAGCGGAACCGCTTCGATGTTGTATTAATGGATATTCAAATGCCTGGAATGGATGGCTATGATGCCACCAGGGCAATCAGAAATGAACTGGAATTACTTGATTTGCCGATTATTGCAATGACGGCTAATGCTCTTGATTCCGATCGGAAACATTGTTTGGCTGCCGGGATGAATGATCACCTTGGTAAGCCATTTGTTGTTGCGCAAATGATTGCCGTCGTGTCACGCCATGCGCGCCGCTTTCGCCATGCGAACCCGGCATTGTTAACCGGCCAGCCCATCGCTGCTTTTGACAATCCCTTGACACACGTTGCGGGTGATAAGGCTCTGCTTAAGCTTGTTATGGCGCAGTTTGTACAAATCTATGGTGATGCCGCGCGTACTTTGGCCGGTTTTCTGGCTCAAGGTGACCTGAAGCCCTTATCCAGAGTGGCGCATGACTTGAAAGGCGTCGCCGGTAATTTGGGCGCCGGGAGTTTGGCGAAACTGGCAGAACGGCTTCAGCACGCCGCTGAACAGGGCGATCTCGATCAGGTTCGGTCGGGTTGTATGGAGATCGGACAACTGATGCCGCTTGTCCTGGCGGAAGCGGCCCGTATTGCCGAAGAGTGAGCCCCGCCTTTGTCGGTGGGGCGGTCTTTATCATCCACCCACCCATCAATCATCCACCCATCAATCAATCATCGCCCATTTTCAGGGCGGCGATAAAGGCGGACTGCGGAATTTCAACCTGCCCGAACTGACGCATGCGCTTTTTGCCCTCTTTCTGCTTGTCCAACAGCTTGCGCTTGCGTGAAATATCGCCGCCATAGCATTTGGCGGTAACATCTTTGCGCATGGCGCTGATGGTCTCGCGAGCGATGACTTTTGCTCCGATCGATGCCTGAACCGCAATCTTGAACAGCTGACGCGGGATTAGTTCCTTCAGCCGCTCGCACATGGCTCGGCCGCGCCGCTCGGCCTGACTGCGATGGACGATGATCGACAGCGCATCGACCGGTTCGGCATTGACCAGGATCGACAGCTTAACCAGATCCCCTTCCTCGTAACCGTCCAGGGTGTAGTCAAAGCTGGCGTAACCCCGGCTGATCGACTTCAGGCGATCATAGAAATCGAATACGACTTCATTGAGCGGCAAACGATAGACCAGCATGGCGCGGCTGCCGGCATAGGTCAGCTCGATCTGAACGCCGCGGCGCTCGGTACACAGCTGTAAGATGCCGCCCAGATACTCGTCGGGCAGCAAGATGGTAGCCTTAATCCAAGGCTCGTCCATTTTTTCGATGCGCACCGGATCGGGCATGTCGGCTGGATTATGCATCAGGCGCACGGTGCCATCGGTCATATGTATTTTATAGACCACCGAGGGCGCAGTGGTAATCAGGTCGAGATCGAACTCGCGCTCTAGACGCTCTTGAACAATCTCCAGGTGCAACAGGCCAAGGCAACCGCAGCGGAAGCCGAAACCCAGCGCAGCCGAGCTTTCCGCTTCAAATTGGAAACTGGCATCGTTGAGCGCAAGTTTGCCGAGCGAATCGCGCAGATGCTCAAACTCGGCGGAGTCGGTCGGGAATAATCCGCAAAACACCACCGGAATCGAGGGCTTGAAGCCGGGCAGAGGTTCGGCGGCCAACCGGCGCTCGTCGGTCAGGGTATCGCCGACCTTGGTCTCGCTGATTTCCTTGATGCCGGCGGTGATAAAACCGATTTCACCGGGACCGAGTTCACCGGTCAGCGTCGGTTTCGGACGGAAGACGCCGACGCGGTCAACCTCTCGGGTCGCGCCGGTTGCCATCATGCGGACTTTCTGGCCGACTTTGAGCCGACCATCAACCACGCGCACCAGAATTACCACGCCGAGATAGGCATCGTACCAGCTATCGACCAGCAACGCTTTCAACGGTGCGGTTTCGTCGCCGGCCGGAGCGGGCAGGCGGGCGACGATTGCCTCCAGCACACCGGCAATATTCAACCCGGTTTTGGCCGAGACCATCACCGCGTTCGCAGTATCCAGCCCGATCACGTCTTCGATTTGCTGGCGGATCCGGTCGGGCTCGGCCGCGGGCAGGTCGATCTTGTTGAGAACCGGAATGATTTCGTGATTATTATCGATCGCCTGATAGACATTGGCCAGAGTTTGCGCCTCGACTCCCTGGCTGGCGTCCACCACCAGAATCGAGCCCTCGCAGGCCGCCAACGAGCGGCTGACCTCATAGGCAAAGTCGACATGGCCGGGGGTGTCCATCAGGTTCAACTGATAAACTCGGCCATCTTGCGCTTTATAATCGAGCCGAACGGTCTGGGCCTTGATGGTGATGCCGCGCTCGCGCTCGATATCCATGCTGTCGAGCACCTGCTCGCGCATTTCACGGTCGGCCAAGCCGCCGCAGACCTGAATTAACCGATCCGCCAGCGTCGATTTGCCGTGGTCGATATGGGCGATGATCGCGAAATTACGAATATGGCTGAGATCGGTCATGGGGGCCGTTCATGGGGGAGCGCAAATATCTGGCGCCGCGAACATAGGGCGCAGAGAGGCGCCGCGCAATGGTGGACTGTGCCGCCGCCTTTGATCCGATGCCTTTGTCGTCGACAAAGCCGGCTCTTTGCGGCCATATCCTCTCTGCGGGCAGGGTTCGAAGCCGGGGGTAACAATCGATGATCTTTTCGCCGTTCGAGCGCATGGTGGCGATGCGATATTTGCGGGCACGCCGCCAAGAGGGGTTCATCTCGGTGATCGCAGCGTTTTCGTTGCTGGGCATCGGGCTCGGGGTGGCGACCCTGATCATCGTCATGGCGGTGATGAACGGGTTTCGTCACGAGCTGCTCGGGCGGGTGCTCGGGCTCAACGGCCATATGAACATCTTCAGCATGACGCCGGGGCCGTTAACCGGGTTTGATGAACTGGCCGGGCGCATCGCCAAGATGCCGGGCGTAGTCAACGTGACCCCAACCGTCGAGGGCCAAGCCCTGGTGACCCAGCGCGGCACCGCTTCGGGAGCCGTGGTGCGGGCGATTCGGCCCGAAGATTTCCGGGTGCGTCCGACCCTGTCCGCCGCGATTATCGAGGGCTCGGCCGAGCGTTTCGGCGAGGATCGGGTGGCGATCGGCTATCGCATGGCGCAACGGATCGGGCTGCATGTCGGCGATACCATCACGCTCATTGCGCCCCAAGGAAAAACCACCGCTTTCGGCACGATTCCGCGGATGCGCGCCTATCCGATCGGGGCGGTGTTTAATGTCGGCATGTTCGAATACGATAATAACTTTATTTTCATGCCACTGGAGGCTGGGCAACTGTTCTTTCAGTATCCCGGCACGGTGTCGTCGCTGGAGGTGTTCGTCAAGGATCCTAACGATATTCGAGAAGCGGTGGACGATATAATTCCCGCTATTGCCGGTCGCGCGCGAGTGGTTGATTGGCAACAGACCAACTCCAGCTTTTTTACCGCGCTTCAGGTCGAGCGCAACGTAATGTTTTTAATTCTAACTCTGATTATTTTGGTGGCGGCATTTAATATTATTTCAAGCTTGATTATGCTGGTCAAAGACAAGGGCCGTGATATTGCAATATTACGTACTATGGGCGCAACCCGCGGCATGATCATGCGGATATTTTTGCTGAGCGGGGCCAGCGTCGGCGTGCTCGGTACCGTGACCGGTTTGGTCCTCGGTGTCGTGTTTTGCGAGAATATTGAGTCGATTCGGCAAGCGATACAAACTCTGACCGGCACTAACTTGTTCTCTGCCGAGATCTACTTTTTAAGCCGACTGCCGGCCCAGCTTGATTGGGGCGAGGTGGCGCAAGTGGCGGTCATGGCGCTCAGCCTGTCTTTTGCGGCCACGCTTTATCCGTCCTGGCGCGCTGCGCGCCTGGATCCGGTCGAAGCCCTGCGTTACGAGTAAATGAGGATTGCAACGATGATCGAACTTGACGCCGTCGTTCGGACCTTTGAACAGGCCGGTACCAAGCTTGAGGTGCTGGCCGGCGCTTCTCTGCGTGTGCGGCCGGGCGAGATGGTCGCGTTGGTCGGGCCATCGGGCGCCGGTAAATCAACCTTACTTCACATCGCCGGGCTATTGGAGCAACCGGATGGGGGCGAGGTTCGCATCGCCGGTACCCCGACAATGGCGCTTGGCGACCGGGAGTTGACGCTGCTGCGGCGGCGTTCAATCGGCTTCGTGTACCAATTTCACCATCTTCTGCCCGAGTTCTCGGCCGAAGAAAACATTGTATTGCCTCAGATGATTGCCGGAACTGCGCGGAACGTGGCGCGCGGGCGGGCCCGGGAGTTGCTGGATCGCATCGGACTTGGCGCAAGAGCCGGGCATCGGCCGGGGCGGCTCTCGGGTGGCGAGCAGCAGCGCGTTGCCATTGCGCGTGCATTGGCTAATGCTCCCGGCTTGCTGATTGCCGATGAACCGACCGGCAATCTTGACCACCATACCGCAGAGGCGGTGTTCGACCTGTTCATGCGCTTGGTGCGTGACGATGGCCTTGCTGCGCTCGTCGCGACCCATAACCTCGATTTGGCACGTCGGATGGACCGGGTGCTGGAGTTGCGCGACGGTAAGCTGATCGAGCGCGAGGGTTAATGAACGCTAACCGGGTGCAATTCATGGCGACGCAACGCCTCAACAGCGTCGTCGCGGTGGGCAACAATCGTAAGGGGTGTGCCATCGGCGGCATGGATGGCATAGCCGGCTTCACCGTCAACTGTAACTTGTCGAACATAGGCAACGACACCGACACCGAAGGATGCGAAATCCTTCGACGATAGCAGAGGGTTGTAAGTCTCAGGCCGAGCATTCATGGCATTCTCGCACGTGACGGACCCCGGAGGTCCGGAATCAACAGATAGAGTCATGAGGTCGGGTGATTGGTGCCGACGTCAAGTGTTCGGGTTCCGCCGGTCCGGTTACCTGGGGCTACGGTTTCAATCTTGACGGTGCGAACCTTCGAATCCGGCAGTGGGCGCTTGAGTTCAATGTTTAGCAACCCGTTGTCGAGGCTGGCGCCTGTTACCTCAATCCCTTCCGCAAGGACGAAGCTGCGCTGGAACTGGCGCGCGGCGATGCCGCGGTAAAGATATACCCTGTCTTTTTCTTCGATCTGCCGACCACGGATCACCAATTGATTATTTTCCACCTGAACGGTTAAGTCATTCATGGTAAATCCGGCGACAGCCAGGGTTATGCGCAGCCCGGCCTCTCCGTCCTGTTCAATATTATAGGGCGGATATCCTTCGGCCGAGACTTTCGATATCCGATCAAGAGTTTGCTCAAACCGGTCGAACCCAAGCAGGAACGGACTGTTAAAGAGTGAAAGACGTGCATTCATCGAGTGCATCCTCCTCCGAGCGAGCGAGTTGCAGCGGGGTCCGAACTTGGCACCCGTCTCAATAATAGTCATAAATGATTAACGCTCTGTCAACGCGCTGTATCGAATGGATGGCCTAAAGTCAGAGTGAGTCCGGTGAGCAGAAGAGCGGTTTCGGCGATAGCCGCCCCGGGGCGGAGTCGCGTTCGGTATGCAGAAATATTTTGATTCGTTGATGGATGAATGCGATGATATTCAAATTGCGGGATCGGGTTAGGCGATGTTAAATGAGAGTCGTTCTCTCATCGGCTGTTACCCCTGCTGCACAACCCTGCTCTACATGCTCGGCTCTGGAAACCGGGACAAAGATTTGGTAAGGGTAACAGCACGACCGCAATGGCCGGAATCGATAGTCGGGGCCGATGCAGGGGGGATTTGGACGTTATGGAAAAGTTTGTAAAGTTGTGCGGGGTTGCTGCTCCTCTTCCTATGATTAATGTCGATACCGATATGATCATACCAAAGCAATTTTTGAAGACGATTAAGCGCACCGGACTGGGGCAAAATCTGTTCGATGAGATGCGGTTTCGTTCCGATGGCTCCGAAAATCCCGACTTTGTGTTGAATCGCCCTGCCTACAGGCATGCGAGTATTCTGGTTGCGCTTGACAATTTTGGTTGTGGATCGTCAAGAGAGCACGCGCCATGGGCGCTTCTGGATTTCGGCATACGGTGTATCATTGCGCCGTCTTTTGCCGACATTTTCTTTAACAACTGCTTTAAGAACGGTATTTTGCCGATCACACTTCCCCGTGAGCAGGTCGACCTTTTGATGCCGGGCATTGAGCGTGGCAACAATGCCATGGTTACGGTTGATTTAGAAAAGCTGGAAATCACCGGTCCCGATGGCGCTACGATTCACTTTACTATCGACCCGTTCCGTCGGCACTGCTTGCTAAACGGACTGGATGATATCGGGCTGACTTTGCAACAAACCGCTGCAATCGATGCATTCGAGAACAAACAGCGGCTGACTACGCCCTGGATGTGGGGCTGATTATTTTAGTGAGTATGAGTGTTTTAGGGCTTTTCGTCGGAGTGCGAAAGCCTTTATAAATGTCCAGAATTAAATTCCAACGGGAGTTCGCGCGCCATGACCGCCAATAAGAAGCTTTTGATTCTTCCCGGAGATGGAATCGGGCCGGAAGTGATGCGGCAGGTTCGCCGTGTCATTGACTGGATGGGACGGCGTCGGGGGATTACTTTCGACGTCAAGGAAGGGCTTGTTGGCGGTGCCGCCATTGATGCCCACGGCGTTCCGCTCACGGAGGCCACGCTGGCCGAGGCCAAGGCGGCTGACGCTGTATTGCTGGGTGCCGTTGGCGGGCCGAAATGGGACAAGATCGATTTCGAGCGTCGACCCGAAGCCGGCCTGTTGCGTTTGCGCAAAGATCTCGACCTGTTTGCTAATTTGCGCCCGGCATTGGTGCTGGATGCCTTGGTCGACGCCTCACCGCTGAAGGCGGCGATCGTCAAGGGCCTTGACATCATGATCGTTCGTGAGTTGACCGGCGGCGTCTATTTCGGTGAGCCGCGCGGGATCAAAGACCTTGGCAATGGTGTGCGCCAGGGGATTAATACCCAGGTTTATACCAGCGACGAGATTCGTCGTGTCGCACGGGTTGCATTTGAGCTGGCACGTAAGCGTAGTCGTAAGTTGTGCTCGGTCGAAAAAGCCAATGTCATGGAAACCGGTCTGTTGTGGCGGGAAGAAGTGACTGCGCTCCATCAGGCCGAGTTTGCGGATGTCGAGTTGTCTCATATGTATGCTGATAACTGTGCGATGCAGTTGATCAAGAACCCGCAGCAATTCGACGTCATCGTTACCGACAATTTGTTCGGTGATATGCTGTCGGACGAAGCGGCGATGCTGACCGGTTCGCTCGGGATGTTGCCTTCGGCGTCGTTGGGTGCGCCCGATGGCGAGGGACGGCGGCGCGCACTTTACGAACCAGTGCATGGTTCCGCTCCGGATATTGCGGGTCGCGATGTGGCTAACCCGATTGCCAGCCTGTTCAGCTTTGCCATGTGCCTGCGCTATTCCTTTGATCTGCCGACCGAGGCGGATTTGATTGAAAAAGCAGTGGCGCAGGTGCTTAAGGGTGGTATGCGCACGACTGATATTATGGCGCCCGGTATGGCTCGGTGTTCTACAACCGTTATGGGCGATTCCATCGTCAGGGCGCTCGACAAATTGAATATTGCCGCCTAAGCTGACCTGTTACGAATTAGCCCGTTCTCATAGTTACGGGGACGGGCTATTCAAAATAATTAATGACAAGGCGAAGACACTTGCTTCAAATCTAATTGCCATATTGCCGGAATTTCATATCGCTGTCGTTGCTGTTATGCTATGTGAACATTTAGACCTGTAGCAGCTCGGTTGATGTCTCATGAACAGTAAGCCTGAAGCGACGGAGGAGGAGGGCAACACTCGTCGTCTCTCCGATGACGACGCCCGGGATTCGTTGCATATTCTGCCGCTTAGTATTATTCCATTGGAAACGCCGGGGCTGATTAAATCACGGTTGATAAAAAACGTCCGGCTTCAGACTGTGGTCGAGATGTTCAGGGACGACAATGCCGGTAGCGGTCAGGTCAGCATCCAACAACTTCCCGTCTATTTTGAATCGCATGCCGATAGAATTGAACGAGACTTGGTTAAGCTGTTAAAGCTGTCCCAGTCCAATAGTTTCGACGTTTATTCCTTGAGAATTGAGTTGCGACGACTTCAGTTGAATGTTAATGACTATGAACAGCTGACGCTTTCAGATAAGAAAAAGGCTGAACTTACCGAGTATATGAAATCTTTTACACATCCCTTGATTAAGAGTATTTATGGTTCTGATAATCAAAATATTAGCGATGTTTCTGATATTATTAAGATGTTCACCCAGCCCAATCGGGATGAAGCGGTCAAGAACCTTAAGATGATGGCGGATCGGCTGAATGTCGGGCTGATCGAGATCCCGAGTTTCTTGGAGGAGTATGGCGACATATTCTTGTCGCTGGCCTATTTTCGACGCTGCATCGACGAAGTGGTGCCGGAAGTCCAGCGCTTCGTTGAATGGATGAACGAGGTCCGCAGCAGTACGGAAGTGCGGCGCGATCAGCGATTGATCAACACGATCGACCAAATTGCCAGCGATATTACCGAAATTACTGCGTCGATTACCGGGCGCTTTGACAATTTCGATCAAAAATCGAAAGGTTTTTGGACAGATATCAATGCTGAAACCTTTCGGACCATTCGCCAGTTGATTACTGCGCATCATGTTACGATCGGCGGCGTGCTCTGCGGGTTGGTCGTAAAGATGGGCCTGTGGAAGCTGCGATTCGCCCGCGGTGGCGGGGGGCCGAACCGCCGGATTGATTTTGTTAAATCAGAGATTCTGCCCGGGCTTGATCACATTAAAATGTTGGAACGGTCGGCACGCGATATCAAAGTATAGGCAGGCGTTCGCTGATGAAGACGCTTTATTTACTGCGACATGCGAAGTCGTCATGGAATAATCCGAATGTACCGGATCGGCTGCGTCCGCTGTCGGGCCGCGGGAGACGCGCTTCAGCTCTGATCGGCCGGTATTTACAAAATTCAAATGATAATATTCAGTCTGTCGTGTCCTCTCCGGCCCGCCGGGCGGTTGATACCGCTAACTTAGTGTTGGACGCAATCGATGGTGCACCGTTATTGCAGCAGGATGAAAGTCTTTACTTTGGCGGATGGCCTGCTTACTTGGATGTTATACATTCTTTGCCCGATTCGGTTGATCGTGCTCTGCTGGTCGGCCATGATCCGGACATCCATAGTTTGGTTTTGAAACTCGCCGGGCTCGGAACGGATAAGGCGTTGGGCGCACTGGCCGAGAAATTTCCGACCGGAGCGTTGGCCGTGCTCGAATTCGCAGGTTCCGACTGGGGGGATATTGTCCCCGGCACGGGCCACCTTCGCGCCTTTATCCGTCCGCGCGACCTAAGTCTTCAACGCTTTAAAGCTTAACATTGTAATGTTTTGTGTCTAAAATGCTGATGACAGCGCGCCTTTTGTGATCTATGTTCCGCCGATGTCTTCAACCTTCCGCTGACTGTTTTGATCGGAGTCGTAAAAGATGGGAGCCAGTTTGTCCGCTCTTCCAATGATGGTTCGTATTGTTATTACAGCTTTTCTTGGCATTGTAGTTCTTGGTATCGCTGTTGTCTGGATTGCCGGCGATAATATTAGCCGAGAGTTGCATCGTCGCGCAACTGTTCGCCAAGATGCCAATATGCGCATCGCGCTAGAGGTGCTACAATATAGGGGCGCAGAATATAAGGTAGCGGACGGAAAGTTTTATGCGGGAACGGTGGTCATTAATGACAATTTCGAAGTTGTGGACCGTATTCAAACCTTGATTGGCGGAGTGGCTACAATATTCATGGGCGACATTCGGGTTTCAACTAATGTTAAAAAACCGGATGGTTCGCGCGCCGTTGGTACGAAACTGGCTCAGGGGCCGGTTTATGAAACTATTTTCCGTGATCACAAGTCTTATCGCGGTGAAGCCGATATTCTTGGCGAACCTTATTTTACGGCTTACGACCCGCTTCTGAATGCTTCCGGCGAGGTTATCGGTGTAATGTTTGTTGGAGTAAAGCAAAGGGACTTTCTTAGTGTCATTCCGGGGATCGTCTTTAATATTGCTACAGCGGTCGTGGTGGTCGGACTTGTGATTTGCTTTGTGCTCGGGTGGTTGATCAGCCGTTTGCTTGCTCCCCTGAACTTGATGGAAGATGCCATGCTTCGACTGGCGGAGGGCGATCACACTGTCTTCGTTCCCGCCTGTGACCGTGGGGATGAAATCGGGCGGATGGGGCGGGCGGTTCAGATATTTAAGGACCATATGATTCGGGCCGATCAACTGACGACCCGGCAGCGGACCGAGCAGGAGGCGCGCGAACGCCGTGCCCATTTAATAGAAGGCTACACTTCAGACTTTGATCGGGCGATTTCGGCCGTGGTTCAGGGCGTCACGGCGTCGGCCACCCAGTTGGAGGCGGACGCCGGAGGGATGACCGGTGCCGCAGACCAAGCAAGCGGCCAAGCATCTGCGGTTGCCGCCGCCGCGAGGGAGGCCTCCTCTAATGTCGAGACGGTGGCCGCGGCGACTGAGGAATTGACCGCTTCGGTCAATGAAATCAGGCGTCAGGTCGGCGACTCGGCCCGTATCGCTGAAACCGCGGTTGAAGAGGCCGGGCGGACTAATACAACCGTGGCAGGCTTGTTGGATGCCGCGCAAAAGATTGGCGCTATCGTCCAGTTAATCAATAATATTGCGAGTCAGACCAATTTGCTTGCGCTTAATGCAACGATTGAGGCGGCCCGCGCAGGGGATGCCGGTAAAGGCTTTGCCGTGGTTGCAAGTGAGGTTAAGAATCTTGCAAACCAAACGGCAAAGGCAACTGATGATATTCAGGCTCAAGTTGCCGATATGCAGGGTGTAACCGGTAGCGCGGTTGATGCAATTAAGGGAATCGCCGGCACTATTCGTCGCATGAGTGAAATTACCACGACCATTGCAGCAGCTGTTGACCAGCAGGGCGCCGCAACCAATGAGATTGCACGGAATGTTGAGGCTGCCTCAAGGCGCACTTTAGAGGTTTCAGATCAAATTGGCGGTGTTACCGAGGCCGCGGGTTCTACCGGAAGGATGGCCGGTCAGACCCTGTCGGCGGCTCGGGAGTTGAGTGGCCAGGCCGGTCGTCTGCGCACCGAAGTTGACGGCTTTATCGGCCGGGTTCGTGCGGCCTGATGGCGCATTTCTTCTGAATTTTCCTTAATTATCAAAGAGGTTGTAATCGGCTTTTCGATCCTCTAATCAGTTGGACTTGGGTAATACGGATTTCCGAAAACTTTCGGACAAGTTTCTAACCGTATGTTCGGGGGTGCCGTGGCTAACGACACTGACTTTGCTTCGCTGGCGGCAACCGGTGCCGCCGGCCGTGAAATCGAGCTGAAACTTTGCACGGAGCCGGAATGTCTGGCCCGGTTGCTACAGCATCCCGGACTGACCGCGCTGGCGGCCGGGCCACCGGTGGTGCGGCGCCAGACGACGACTTATTATGATACACCAGACCTGCGACTGGCCGCTAAAGGCGTGGCGTTTCGGGTGCGGCAGGAAGATGACGGCCGCATCTGCCAAACCGTGAAAACCCTCAACAGTGTTGCCGCCGGTGATAACGCCGCGGTTGCGGTTCGGCGTGAATGGGAATGGCCGTTGCCGGACGATAATCCGGACTTTCGAGTCTTGACGGCTCGCGGCGTCGATCAGTTGCTGCCGGTTGAGGCTCTGCCGGATTTGCAACCGATTTTTGCCAGTGAAATACGGCGGACCACGTTGCTCGTGCGTCCCGATGCGCTGAGTGCAATCGAAGTCGCGTTTGATGTCGGCGTGGTTCGTTGTGGTTCGCGCTTGCATCCGATATGCGAGATCGAACTGGAACTGCGGGCCGGTGCGCTGGGGCCGTTGTTCGACCTTGCGCTGGAGCTTCAGGGGGTGGTGCCGCTGCGTATCGCCGCCGATAGTAAAGCCGAAATCGGCTATCGGTTGGCCACCGGAAGACCTTATGTCACCGGAAAGTCGGAGCCGATGGCGCTGTCGCCCGCAACCGGGGTTGCCGAAGCGTTTCGTCATATCGTGCGCCATTGTTTGCGTCATCTGTTGGCCAACGAGGATTGTGCGTTGGCGGCGCTGACGGATCCGACAACCGGTGATATTGCGGCGGTGCGTTATCTGCGTCATGGTTTGCGTCGGTTGCGTCATGCTTTGATGTTATTCGCGCCGGTCATCGCGTCGCCCGATGCCGCCGGCTTTGCCGAACAGTGCCGGATGCTGGGGCGGTTGCTGGCGCCGGCTCGTGATTGGTCGATGGTCGGCCCGGTGCTGCGTCAGGCCGGGGTGGATGTGCCCGACGGGGCGCCGATTCCCGGGGCCGATTGCCTGGCGGCGCTTGAGGCAACCAAGCGGGCCCGGGCCGCGATTTTGGCGCCCGAATTTACCCGGTTGGTGCTGGCCTGTGGCGGCTGGCTTGAGCAGGACCGTTGGAGCGAGCGGGCCGGGGATGAGTTGGTCGCCAAGTTGGCACAGTCGATTACTGATTATGCCGGGCCATGGCTGGATCAAACCTTCCGTCGGGTGCGCAAGGTTGACTTCGTGCGCGCCGATCCTGCGGAAGTCAAAGAATTGCGCCGCCGGGTGCGCCATCTGCTTTATGCTGCCGAAGCGTTTCGCGGGCTTTATATGCCGGCGGCGTCTCGGCCGTTTCTGACATCGCTGGCCGAACTGCGCGCGGGACTTGACGAGGTCAATGATCTGCGCAAGGTTCGCGATTTGTTAAAGACGAATACGGCCCGCAACTCGGCTCGCGATGCCCGGCTGGAACGCGCCTTTCGGGAGGCCTCGGCCCGCTTGTTGGAAGCGGCAAATCGTTTCAGGGACGTGCAGCCTTTTTGGAAGCGCGGGTAATCGTGCCCTCTTTTTTTTGGCCGCGGTCGGGTGCATAATGGCCACCATCCGCCATGACGGGAGTATCGGCGGCCCCGCTTGGCGGCCGTCCGAAGAATGCGCATGAATAAGCTCGACGATTTTATCAAGACCCGGCAAATCACCGAGGTTGAGTGTCTGGTTCCCGATATGTCCGGGATTGCCCGCGGCAAGATTGTTCCCGCAGAGAAATTTTTGCGTATTCTGCGTGACCGCGGGTTACGTCTGCCTGAATCGATTTTCGTGCAGACGGTGACCGGCGATTTTCCCGAAGATGATGACGTTACCAGCAATGAAAACTCCGACATCTATATGGTGCCGGACGAAAACACCATCCGTATGCTGCCTTGGTATACCGAGCCGACGGCTCAGGTGATCAGCGACTGCTATTATGCTAATGGCAACCCGGTTAATATTTCACCGCGCTGGGTGCTGCGCCGGGTGCTGGAGCTTTACGAGGAGCGCGGATGGCGCCCGATCGTCGCACCCGAGCTGGAATTCTTTTTGGTCCAGGTCAACAAAGACCCCGATTATCCGTTGCTGCCGCCGGTCGGGCGCTCGGGTCGGACCGAAAGCGGGCGTCAAGCTTACGGTATTGACGCCGTTAATGAATTCGATCCGATCTTTGAAGATGTTTATGATTTCTGTGAAGCCCAGAATATCGATATCGATACGCTGACTCATGAAGCCGGAGTTGCTCAAATCGAGATTAACTTCAATCATGGTGATGCGCTGGAACTGGCTGACCAGACCTTTCTGTTTAAGCGTACGGTGCGCGAGACTGCCATTCGTCATCAGGTTTATGCGACGTTTATGGCCAAGCCGATGCAGGATCAGCCGGGAAGTGCGCTTCATATTCACCAAAGCGTAGTTGATAGCAAAACCGGGCGTAATTTGTTCTCTGATTCTGAGGGCACTGACACGCCATTGTTCATGTCTTATATTGCCGGCCTGCAAAAGTTTTTGCCCGCATCGATGCCGTTATTTGCACCCAATGTTAATTCTTATCGCCGATTACTGCCAGGCTCGGATGCCCCGATCAATGTGCATTGGGGGCGCGATAATCGCACGGTCGGTTTTCGGGTGCCGGTTTCGGAGCCGGATTCGCGCCGGGTTGAAAATCGGGTGGCCGGCGCGGATGCCAACCCCTATCTTGCGCTCGCCGCTTCGCTCGCGTGCGGCTATCTCGGCATGATTAATGAGATGGAGCCGTCCGATCCGATCAAGGGCACCGCGCACCGACTGGCCTTCACGCTGCCGCGCCACCTGATGGACGCACTCAACAAGTTCAACGCCTGCAAGCCCCTGCGCGAAGTAATCGGTGAAAAATTCATGGATGCCGTGACCGCAGTCAAGACCAGCGAATATGAAGCCTATCAGCGGGTGATCAGCTCGTGGGAGCGAGAAAATCTGCTGCTGAATGTGTAATATAACCGTGCTCGGCATCTGTCCGATGATTTTCGGACAGATACTAGCAGCGGTTATATGCACATTCTAGATGTTGTTTAAGGCGTTCTTGGAGTCCGGCAACGGTTGAATGGTAAATTCGCTCCATATCATCAATCATTGTTTCGAGGACGCCGGTGCCGGGAGCTTTGTTAAGACTGGTGGCGAATCTTGACATGCGTTGAGCCCCGAGATTGCTGGCGTCCCCGTTCAATCTATGGGCGGATTTCCGCAGTGCGTCGCGGTCGCCTGCCAGCCAGGCCGATTTAATCTCTTGAACCGCTTCCCCCATCGCGACCGGCAGGCTGATGAGCAGAGTACGGAATTCATCTTCGCCTAGAAAATCACAGAGTTCCCTGATCTGGACTTCATCAAATAAGGGTTCATTCTCATGGGGCTGGTTTTGGTCGAATTCTATGTCCGACCGGGCCGGGACAAGGTCACCGGCCTCGATGAGCAGGTCGCTGAGCTTCCATGTCTGCTCCGGGTGCTTGAGAGTCCGGGTGATGGTCCGCAGCAAAGACTTCGCCGTATAGGGTTTGGTAATGTGCTCGTTCATGCCGGCGGCTAGAATTTGCTCCCGCTGTTCGCGGATACCATGCGCAGTAACCGCAATAATTGGCACGGTGGCCTGCGGTATAGCGAGTCCTCGAATTATTTTGGCTGTGGTAATGCCATCCATCACGGGCATTTGAATATCCATCAACACCAAATCAAAAGTATCAGCTTGTAATGCATCAAGCGCCATCTGTCCGTTTTCGACACAGACGGTGCTGTGACCGGCCTTGTGTAATACAGCTTTAATAATAGTTTGATTGATTATGCTGTCTTCGGCCACTAAAACCCGAAGCGGCGCTTGAAAGTTATCTTCCTCTACAAGAAGAGCGTGGTCTTTATTCTCGACATATCCGGAGCTGCATGGAATTGAAATCCGGAAGGTACTGCCGGATCCGGCCGTACTGTCAAGTTCAATGGTTCCCCCCATTAATTCACACAGTTTCTTTGAAATAGCCAATCCCAAGCCTGCGCCCCCGAAGCTCCGGGTGAAAGAGGAGTCTGCTTGAGTAAAGCTTTCGAATATTGCGGATTGGGATTCCGCCGGAATACCGATCCCGGTATCTGCTACGACCAGTCGAAGCTCGCCGGAACATGCGCTCGGTACATAATCAACCTCGACCCTGATACTGCCCTGTTCGGTAAACTTAATGGCATTCCCGACAATATTAAAAATTATCTGGCGAATTCTGGTGGAGTCACCGGACAAAATCTGCGGAACATTATCGCGAATGTCTGTTATAAATTCCAGTGTCTTGCGATCGGCCTCAAGCTTCAGTAAGGACAGGGCTTCGCCGATAATAGTTGTTGTGCTGAAGTCATCTATATATAATTTGAGTCTTCCGGTTTCACATCTTGAATAATCAAGAATGTCGCTTATAATAGTTTGAAGGCTGTGCGCAGCATTATCGACAACTGTTGCATATTTTCGTTGAGTATCATTTAGATCGGTATTGAGAAGTACCTCAGTCATGCCGATGATCCCATTCATCGGTGTGCGAAGTTCATGACTCATCATTGCCAGAAAATCGGATTTAGCGCGGGTTGCCGCCAGCGCGGCATCGCGGGCCTGAACCAGATCGCGATTGGTGGCTTCAAGCTCGGCGGTGCGTTCGCACACCCGCTTTTCCAGATAAGTATTGAGATAATTGACCGCGTCGGTCTGGAATTTCAGGGTCAAATGGGCTTTGACCCGGGCGCGCAGGATCGGCGGGCTAATCGGTTTGGTAATAAAATCAACAGCACCAAGCTCTAATGCCCGAGTTTCATAGTCGATATTCGAATGAGCTGTAACGAATATAACCGCACCTTCTTTAGTGGCCGGGTTGGATTTCAGGGCGGCACAGACAGCAAAGCCATCCATCACCGGCATTTCGGCATCTAAAAGAATAATATCGGGTTTTTTTTCTTCAGCAATCCGCAGCGCCTTCTCGCCATTGGTCGCGAAAAATAGCATCGCTTGTCCGGCCAGGATATCGCTCATCAACCGAATGGTGGTCAGGTCATCGTCGATGATCAGCAGGCGGGGGCGGGTGATGGTCATGCGGCACCAACGGAAAGGGATTTCAGAATTTGCGCAGCGGCTTCAAGGTCAAGCTCTTCCAGCATGCGGTCCAGGCTTTTTCTGTCCCCGAGCGAAAGTCGGGAGAGGATCATCGGGCGGAGTGAACGATATTCGTTAAGAGCGTTCAAATCTCCATTTTCCAGCAAGCCGATCAACAAATCCAGCTTGGCCGGGGTGATGTCGCCCGAACCGGCTTGCGCTTCGTCATCTTCGGCCATTGTCAGGACCGCTTGGCTGAATTTAGCGAAGGTGGCGTCCAGTTCGTTCACCATCGGGATCGTCGCGGCCAGCGGTTCGCCGGCCCTCACCGCGGTTTCGATTCGGGAGGCTTGCTTCGACAACTCAACGGCGGCCAGATTGCCGGCGGCCCCGCGCAGGGTGTGCATGACCCTGGCTGCTTGGTCCAGCCGACCGTTTCTAAGATCGGCACGGGTCCGCTCGCCGACGCCCTCGAAATCGACGACCATCCGCTTCAGCATCGAGCGCAGCAAATCCGTCTTCCCGCCGACTCGCAGCAACGCCTGGCGCAGGTCAAGCCCCGGAATATCGAACGAACAGGATTGCAGAGCGGCATCAACTTTACTATTTAATATTTGCGTTGCCGAGCGGTTGGATTTGGCGTCAGTCAGTCGGCCGACATGGTGCAGGATGGTGTTGACAAGCTGAGGCACATCAAAGGGTTTGGCAACAAAGCCGTTCATCCCGCAGCCCAAGCATTTTTCCTGATCCTCGACTCTGACGCCGGCGGTGAGCGCGATGATCGGCAGGTCTTTCAGTTGCAACTCTTCGCGGATCAGGGCGGTTGCGGTGAAGCCGTCCATCACCGGCATTTGCGCATCCATCAGCACCAGATCGAAGTCGGGGCTATGTTCGGGCCGCAGGCGCTTGACGGCTTCGGTGCCGTCATCGGCGATTTCGACGGTGGCGCCTTCTTCCTCGAGGATGGCCCGGGCGACATCCTGATTGAGAGTGTTGTCTTCGACCACCAGAATGCGCAGCCCTTCCAACCGGGCCATGGCGATACCTTTGCCCCGCCGGACCTCGTCCAACAAAGGGCCCAGCCCGCCGTGCCGCCGCGCTTGAACTTCGGCAACAATATTAAGCAGGGCCGACGCGGTCACCGGCTTGACCAGGACGCCGTCGACGAAGTTGGCTTCCGGCGATTGGAACACCTCTTCGCGGGTGAAGGCGGTGACCATGATCACGATCGGCGGGCGGGTGCCGGCCAGCATCGCGTCTTCCCGAATTTTTTTGCTGGTTTCCAGTCCGTTCATGCCGGGCATCTGCCAGTCGATCAGCAATAAGTCGTAAGCGGTGCCTTGCTCGACTTTTTCGTGGAGTCGGTCCAGAGCGTGTTCTCCGGAATCAACGGAATCGGGATGCATGCCGATTGACTCGGCGGTGGCCGAGATATACATCCGCGCGGTCGCGTTGTCATCGACCACCAGCACTTCAAGATCGGTCAGGATGTGCTCTCGCTCGAGATCGTCTTCGATCGGGCGGCCGATCTGGAAGGGCAGGGTGAACCAGAACTCGCTTCCTTTGCCCGGCGCGCTGATCACGCCGATGGTGCCGCCCATCAACTCGACCAAACGCTTGCAGATGACCAGACCAAGGCCGGTGCCGCCAAAGCGGCGGGTGGTGGTCATATCCGCCTGGGTGAAGGGTTGGAACAGCCGGGCCTGCTGTTCCTCGCTCAAGCCGATTCCGGTGTCGCGGACCGAGAAGCGGACCATCACGCAATCGGAGGATTGCTCGGTTAACTCGGCATGAACCGCGACTTCACCGGTTTCGGTGAATTTGATCGCGTTGCCGACCAGATTGACCAGTATCTGCTGCAACCGGGTCGGGTCACCGCGCAGCCAGTTCGGCACCGGATTGTCGATGCCGATTATGGTTTCCAGGTCCTTGGAGGCGACCGTAACCGACATGATGGTGGCCAGCGTGCTGATCACATCGTCCAGGCGAAAATCGATGGTCTCCAGGTCCATGCGCCCGGCATCGATTTTGGAGAAATCGAGGATGTCGTTGAGGATACCCATCAACGCCTTGCCCGAGATCGAAACCTTGTTGACGCAGTCGGCCTGCTCCGGGGTCAGCGGGGTGCGGGTGAGCAGGTGGGTCAGGCCGAGAATCGCGTTCATCGGCGTACGAATCTCGTGGCTCATGTTGGACAGGAATTCGCTTTTCGCCATGTTGGCGTTTTCGGCGGCGGCTTTGGCGGCAGCCATGGCGATTTCCCGATACTTGCCGGTCACCGTGGTCGAGGTGCCGCGATAGCCGATAAAGCGGCCGTCGGTGTCGTACATGGGGGTGCCGCTGACCGCAGCGATTTCCCGTTGTCCGTCCGCCCCCGCCAGATTGAATTCGATTTTACGCCAGGGGCGCCGCTCTTCGATCGCCCGGCCGCGCTCTTCCCAGGCGGCCAGATTCAGTTGATACTCCTCCGGGGTCGGGGCGAAAACGTCCTTGACTGTCCGGCCGATCAACAGTTCCGTATTGATATAGCTGGAGGATGAGCAAAAGGTAAAACGCTCGTTTTTATCGAATTCAAAGAAAAACTCGGCAGAGGATTCAGCGAAATCACGGAAACGCTGTTCTTCGAAACGGGCGCGGCGCTCACTTTCGCGTTGCGCCGCTTCCAGCCGTTTACGCTCGGTGATGTCGAGCACGACCGCCATCAGGCTGGTGACTTCACCGGTTGCGGATTTGACCGGAATAAAACTGGCGAGCCAATGGCGCGGGATGCCGGGGGCGCTTGCGGTTTCACCGTGAAGCTCCAGATCCAGAACCGGGATGCCGGTTTCGAATATCGGGGCGATGATTTCCTTCAGACGATGGGCAAGCGGCGCGGGTAGAATATCCTCCTGTCTGCGCCCGATATGCTCGGCGACCGACATGCCATTGTTCTGCGCCAGCCGGGTGTTGACTCTTATATACCGGTAATCACGATCGAACTGGCTGATCGCGACCGGGGCATGCATGAACAGCGTTTCGATTTCGTTCGCCCGTATCCATGCCTCGGCTTCGCTTCGCTCCGCTCGTAGCGCGACGTCCTCGAGTTTCAGGTTGTTAAAACGCATGCGGGTGCCGACGCAGGCGAACACCATGACGGCAACGATATTTCCCAGTTCGGCGACCTGTAAGTCGAAAACCACCTTGGCCAGGGCGTCGGCATCGGCCACGATCAACAGGGGGGCAAGCCCGGAGGAAAGCAGGACCAGGGTGCACCCCAGCCCGGCACCGATCATGCCATAGTAATAAGACAGTATAATCAGTGCAGGAAGAAAAAGATTGAGTTCTCGCTTGATGTCCGGGAAATAAATGAAAAACTCGTAATAATTACAGGCTGCAATAACCATGATAAGCGCCAAAAACAGGACAACCCTTTTGCGGGATCGCCAGTTTTGATAATAGCTTTGATTAAATTTTATAACCGCGTCACGAAGCGCGATCGCCAAGGGTACGATGATCAGGGCGGAGGGCACGATTGACAATACCCAAGATATCGTGTTGCCGCTCACTTCCGCGAACGTGAAATCGTGACCGTAAACGGTGAGCGCGGAGAACAAACCGGCCAGGGGGGCGGAAAACAGGCAATAGCTGATCGCGAGGATGGTGAACCAGCGGATGCAGTTTTCCGCGCTGATCTCGCCGGCATAGCGGCGGATGATCGCGGCCGGAAGCAAAGCCACCGCGCTGTCGGTGGTGGCGAGAATGACGGAGTCGCGATAGGACGAGGTCATCACGAATTCGTTGGGAAAATCACCGAGCCAGGAGCCGATGGCAATGAACGGCCAATGGCGCGGATGGCTCAATACCAGAATCGCGAGGGTGAAGGCATCCGGCGGCCAGAATACGCAGAGCGCTGTTCCCGGTATCGCAAACAGCGAGCCGAATTTTCCCAAAAGCGCGTAGCTTATCCCGGCGAGCACACCCAAACCGATGGACATTACCCCGGTCGGAATTCTGCTTGTCATTACCCCAATTCCTCCGGCCATCAGGCCAGCCGAACCTGCCGGGGTTCGGCATGCTGCAATGCAGCATTGCAAACTACTTAATACAAAAGTTCGGGGCGGAGTCAAAGTGCTTTTTTGGAAAACTTGAGGTTCTTTTAACCAAGTCCCTGCTTTGAAACGCTAATCACTGGTTAGATTTTGCTTGCGGCGGGGCTGGTGTTAAGCCTCTTGTCTTGTTGCTTTTCCTAATGCTAAGGGTTCAGACAAAGCCTCACGCGCTCTCACTGCACTGCAAAAAGGAAAGATCATGGTTAAGACGCTTTCGTTCGGTACGGTCCTTGTCGCGGGTGCTTTGCTGGCGGCCCCGGTTTCGGCTGAGCCCGCCGTCACCGTCGGTGCCATCGAGATTCTGTCCGGGCCGAGCGCCGCCTACGGCACCGCGATCAAGGCCGGGCTGGAACTGGCGTTGGCAGAGATCAATGCGGCCGGCGGTGTTCTCGGCGGCCGGAAGCTGGAGCTGGTGATCGAGGACTCGGCGGGCAACAAGGATCAGGCGGTCAATGCCGCGCGCCGGCTGATCGGACAGAACAAGGTGCCGGCCATCATCGGCCCGACCCTGTCCAACGAGATGTTCGCGGTCGGCCCGGTGACCAATGAGCGTAAGGTGGTCACCATCGGCACCTCGAACACCGCCAAGGGCATTACCGATATCGGGCCTTATATTTTCCGGACTTCGCTGCCGGAAGCGGATGTGGTGCCGGTGACGCTGGCGGCGGCCCGCGACAAGTTCGGGGTCAAGACCATCGCGATGATGTACGCCAACGACGACGCCTTCAGCAAATCGGGTTTCGACTCGATGAAGGCGGCGGCGGACAAGCTGGGCCTGACCATTGCCGCCATCGAGAGTTTTAGCGGCAAGGATACCGATTTCTCGGCTCAGCTGACCAAGATCAAGGGGCTGAAGGTCGATGCCATCACGGTCTCGGCGCTGGTCGAGCCGACTTCGGGCGTGGTGTTGCAGGCCCGTCAACTCGGCATTCCCGCCAGCATCCGTTTTATCGGCGGCAACGGCGCCAATTCACCCAAGCTGGGCGAGATTGCGGGCGAAGCGGCCGATGGTTTGCTGGTCGGCAGCCCGTGGTTCATCGCCAAACCCGATCCGGCCAATCAGGCCTTCGTCGCCGGTTTTAACAAGAGCTATGGCAAAGATCCGGACCAATTCGCGGCTCAGGCCTATGATACCTTGCATATTTTGGCCAAGGCGATTGATCGGGCCGGCAACACCGACAGCGACAGTATCCGTGAATCCTTGTTGAAGACGTCTTATACCGGCGTGATCGGACCGTTCAGCTTCACCGCCGGCCGGGATCCGGCCTCGACCGAAGGCGTGGTGGTGTTGACCATGCAGGGCGGCAAGTTCCAGATTCTGAAGTAGCGGTTACGATGCTGCTTCAGCAACTCGTCAACGGGCTGGTGTTGGGGTCAACCTATGCGCTGTTCGCGCTGGGTTTTACCCTGATCTTCGGTGTACTGCGCATTATCAACCTGACCTACGGCTTTTACTTTTCGGTTGGGGCCTTCGTTGCGCTATGGCTGGCGCGCTCGGTCGGGGCTTCGGTCTGGCTGGCCTTGCCCGGCGGCGCGCTGGCGGCCGGGTTGGTGGCGGTGGTGCTGGATAGCCTGCTGCTGACCCGGTTGCGCCATGCCAAGGCGGGAGAACTGTCCTCGCTGATGGTGACCTTGGGCGCGGTGCTGGCGCTCTATTCCGCGATGGCGGCGCTGTTGGGCACGGAAATCCGGCGCTTTCCCTTCGGCTTTGTCGGCTCGGCGGCGCTGGAGGCGGGCGGGGTTCGGCTGTCGCTGGTGCAGATTGTGATTGTCGGCACCGCGTTCACCCTGGCGGCGCTGTTGTTCCTGGTGCTGCGCTATAGCCGGCTTGGTTTGATGATCCGGGCGCTGGCCGAGAATGAAGACGTCGCCCGCTTGATGGGCATCGATGTTGATGCCATGGTGGTTGCGGTTTCGTTTCTGTCGGGGGTTCTGGGCGGGACCGCCGGCGTGCTGCTCGGGCTGAATTTCAACGCGATTCAGCCCTTCATGGGCGAGGCCATGATGCTGCGCGGCTTTGCCGTCATCATCATCGGCGGCTTGGGCGATGTTCGCGGCGCCCTGGTCGCCGGGGTGACGCTGGGCGTGCTGGAGGTGCTGACCGCAGGCTATGTCTCCTCCAACGCCAAGGAGGCGGTCGGCTTCGCGATTCTGGTGCTGACCTTGTGGCTGCGCCCGGTCGGTCTGTTCGGCCGCGCGGCCATAAAGCGCGCGTGAAGCCGGTCTTGACTCGCCGCCCCCGTTCGCGGCAGACTGCCAAGCGGCCGAACCGAGCGTAACACCCGCCCGGCCCGGCCTGATCATTATCATCCCGACGACGAAAGACGACAATGACTGTCGCGACTCTTATCACGGGCGCGCGTTCACGCACAGCCCCCCGTTGCAAACCGGACCCGCCTGATCGCGTCTCGGATAGCGTTCCCATGTGAACGCTGACTGAAGGTGCGCGGGCGGTTCCCTGTCTTGCGTCGTCACGTCACCGGAGCCTTGACAAAAAGATGGGGGCGACCGGAGCGGAACGTTGCGTGTGCGGGCGAACCCGGTTTCAGAGGGATCGGAAGTCGAAGGTGCGGTGCCCGTGAAGCCCTGCGCCGCCGCCCGTGCGCCGCCGATTCCCCCTTTCACCTGGGGCTCGCCAAGGAGGCGGTCGGCTTCGCGATTCTGGTGCTGACCTTGTGGCTGCGCCCGGTCGGTCCATTCGGCGGACGCTTCTTCTCGACTGAAAAATGTCCATGGGCTAAAATCGAAACACCAGGTGAGGCATAGCCTGACCTGGTGCTCTGGGAACTATGTTGGCGGCGCATAGCAAAGCCAGTGGGGCCGATCAACTGCTCAACCAAACAATAGGCGAGTGAATGGCGGAAAGTCAAGTCCCATACCCCAACCATGCCTATCAGATCACCGCTCTGCGATCAGCGCTCTCCGAACCGAGATTTAAGGCCTATCTCGCGAAAGGCGGTTACGACGAGCAGTACGCTCTGGCTCTGTATCTCTACAATGTCAGGGTTGCCAAAGCCTTTATGTTCCCGCTCGGGGTCGCGGAAGTCACATTGCGCAACGCGATTGATAAGAGGTTTGTCGATGTCTACGACAAGAACTGGCACAGGGATCTGCGCGTTCGGGATTCGGTGCTGACCCCGGAGAGCTTGAACGCGCTCGACAAAGCCATCACTCGTGCCGGAAACAACGCCGACCACGGGCAGGTGGTCGCCGAGTTGACATTTGACTTCTGGTCAAACTTACTGCGGCCTGACTATGGCTCATTCTGGCGAACGAACCTCAACATCGTCTTTCCGAATATCCAGCGCGGCAGGTTGCGTCACGATGTTCAGTTAATGGTCAAGGAAATCAACGTCTTCCGCAATCGGGTCGCCCACCATGAACCGGTTTTAGACCGCAATATCACAGACATTCACGCAAAAATAGTCGAGATCGTGTCGCTGCGATGCAAAGAAACAGCAGCTTGGCTCAAGCATCACTCCACAGTGAGTGCGGCTATCCGGACTCGGCCACACGGACCGGCCGCCGGATTTATGTCACTGCGCGACCGGATGGCTCGAGACTTCGTAAAGGTTCTGGGAACGACCAAACTTGACAGCCTTGCCAGCAGCTTCGATCATACCAAGCAAGCTGCCGTTCGCATAGACAGCGTTGGCGCACCGACGGCAGCTTTTGGCCCCCTTGAACTGGTCAGCTTCGTATCCCTTGACCTCCAAAAGAACGGTGGCATTACAATGCTTGCCGAGCGAACTGTTGATGATCTTTTCACCGCGATCAACGTGGCGGGAAGCTGGATTCCGATGGATGAAAGCACGCCGCTGGCCGAAGCCATCGATGCCCTGAAGCAGCAAGGAACGAACATCATCGTCGGAGTGGATGCCCAGGGTAGAGCCGTTGGGGTGCTGACGCGCGCTTGGCGCCGGTACTGAGGCCAATCATTCAGACAATGTCCGCTTTCCGACGCCGCCGTTGGTCTCGTCAATAGCCGCCACGGACCCGAACCGGACCGTCCGGTTCGGGGACCCGCTGGAGCAGCGGATTTCAAACCGAGACACGACTCTGATGGCCGGAGACTCGCAAGTCGAGCGGAAGTAGGGTATTCTGAGCTGGAACGACGGAGAAGACCCCATGTCCGACGACGAACTGAAGGCGATGCTGGTTAAGCTGGTCGCCAAGATCGATGAGGAAGCGGCCAGGAATGCCGACTTCCGCGCCGGTGTGGACAGTCAATTGGCCTGTATCAACGCCCGCCTCACCGGCATCGACAAGCGCCAGGATGACCAGAACGCCATTCTTGCCGCAATGATTCCGGTCAAAATTGCCGCTGTCGGTGGACGATAGGGGCTATGGCGGCTTGGCTGGATAATTTTTTCTTTACCTACGAGACGCTGATTCATTCCTTGGGCGTCAACGGCTTGCTGGCGCTGTCGATGTATTGCGTGCTCGCGCTCGGGCAATTGTCGCTGGGGCAGGCGGCGTTCATGGGCATCGGCGCCTATACCGGGGCGTTGCTGACACTGAAGGCCGGGCTGCCATTCTGGTCGGTGCTGCCGCTGGCGACACTGGCTCCGGCGCTGGTGGCGCTGATTATCGGCGGGCCGACCTTGCGTCTCAGCGGGGTTTATCTGGCGATTTCGACCATTGCACTGGGGGAGGTGCTCCGTATCTTCTACATCAACGCGGAGTCGATCACCGGCGGCGCGCTGGGTCTGTCGGGAATTCCGCGGCTGGCCGGTCCGGGGCTGATTTACGGGCTGTTGCTGGTAGCCATGCTCGGGTTTTGGCTGGTGGGTCGCTCGCGCATCGGCCGGGCGATGGAGGCCATGCGCGAAGACGAGGTTGCGGCCGGGGTGATGGGGATCAACCCGCCGCTGTATAAGCTGGGCGCGCTGGTGGTCTCTGCGATGCTGGCCGGGCTGGCCGGCTGTCTGTCGGCGCATGGCAACAGCTTCATCGGTCCGAACGAGTACGGGTTCGAGACCGCGGTCACCATCCTCAGCTTCGCCCTGCTCGGCGGTATCGGCTCGCCGGTGGCGCCCGTGCTCGGGGCGATCGTGCTGACCGCGCTGCCCGAACTGTTGCGGCCGTTGCAGGATTTCCGCCTGGTGCTGCACGGGCTGATCATCGTCATGGCGGTGCTGTTTCTGCCCGGCGGTATTCTGCCGTGGCGCTTGAGGCGGGCGCCATGACGGTGTTGCTGCAAACCCGGTGCCTGACCATGCGGTTTCAAGGCTTGCTCGCGGTCGATGCGGTCGAACTGGAGGTCACGGCCGGCGAGGTCCACGGCCTGATCGGACCCAATGGCGCCGGCAAGACCACGGTCTTTAATTTAATCTCCGGTTTGCTGCACCCGACCTCCGGCGGGGTGGTGCTTGACGGGCACGATGTTTCCGGCTTGCCGTCTCATGCGCGGACCCGGCTCGGGCTGGCGCGCACCTTTCAAAACATCCGGATGTTCGCCGACATGACGGTGCTGGAAAACGTCATGACCGGCATGCACTCCCGGCTGAAGGCTTCGGTGGCGGCGGTGCTGCTGCATTTGCCCGGTGTGCGGGCGGAGGAGCGGGCGGCCAAGGCCCAGGCGCTGGAGTTGCTGGAATTCGTGGCGCTGGCCGATAAGGCGGGGCTGCGCTCCGGTGATTTGTCTTATGGCGAACAAAGGCGGCTGGAGATCGCGCGGGCGCTGGCGGCGGAGCCGCGGTTATTGCTGCTGGACGAGCCGGCGGCCGGGATGAACCCGGCGGAGACCGACGAGCTGGCGCTGTTGTTAAAGCGGCTCGGGCCGCTCGGGGTGACTTTGTTGGTGATCGAGCATGACATGGGCTTCATTCTGGATTTGTGCGACCGGATCACCGTACTGAATTTCGGCTGCAAGATCGCCGAGGGCCGACCGAACGAGATTCGCAACGACCCGGCCGTGATCGAGGCTTATCTGGGGACGCACCTGCAATGACCGCACCGACGCCGTTATTGCAGGTCTCCGGTCTTCGCTTGGGCTATGGCCGGATCATGGCGGTCAAGGGCATCGATCTCGAGGTGCCGGCGGGCGGGGTGGTTTGTCTGATCGGGGCCAACGGTGCCGGCAAGACCACGACCATGCGCGGCTTGTCCGGGCTGTTGCGGGCCATCGACGGCCGGATCTGCTTCGACGGCACCGATATCACCAAGAGCGCGGCGCATCGCATCGCTCGTCTGGGGATCCGCCACGTTCCGGAAGGACGGCAGGTTTTCGCCGAAATGTCGGTGGCGGAAAACCTGGCGCTCGGCGGTTTGCAGGCGCCAAGCTCCCGCGTGTATCAGGAGCGGCGGGAGCGGGTGCTGGAGCGCTTTCCCCTGTTGCGTCAACGGCTGGCGCAATCGGCCGGTTTGCTCTCGGGCGGCGAACAGCAAATGCTGGCGTTGGCACGGGCGTTGATGGGGGCGCCGCGCTTGTTGTTGCTGGACGAGCCGAGCATGGGGCTGGCGCCGCTGTTCGTCGAGGAAATCTTCCGCATTATCACCGCGTTGAAGCGCGAGGGCACCACCATTCTGCTGGTTGAACAGAACGCCCGGGTCGCGCTGGAAATTGCCGACCATGCCTATGTTCTGGAAAGCGGACGCATTGCCTTGCACGGGCCGGGACCGGAGATTATGCATAACCCACAAGTCGTTGCCGCCTATCTCGGCGGTTCGAACAAATAAACGGAAAGGGAGAGAAACAGTCCATGGGCACACAAAAATCACCGCGCACCGCGACGGTTGCCGGCGTACTCCTTGCCGCGTCTTTGCTCGGGAGCGGGGCGGCAACGGCGGCCGAGCCGGCCGGTCCGATCAAGATCGGGTCTTTCCTGTCGGTGACCGGCGGCGCCTCTTTCCTGGGCGATCCGGAAAAGAAGACGCTGGAGTTGGAGGTCGCCGAGATCAACAAGCGCGGCGGTGTCCATGGCCGTAAACTCGAGCTGATCACTTATGATGACACCGGCGCCGCCGACAAGGCGGCCAGCTTCGTCAAGCGGTTGATCGAAAGCGACGGCGTCGATGCGATCGTCGGCGGCAGCACCACCGCCACCACCATGGCGGCGATTCCGCTGGTGGAAAAGTCCCGGGTGCCGTTCATCTCGCTGGCCGGCGCGGTCGGGATTGTCGAGCCGGTTAAGAAATGGGTGTTCAAGACCCCGCATACCGACCGGCTGGCCGCAGAAAAAGTTTTCGAGGATATGCGCAAGCGCGGCATCAAGCGGATCGGCCTGATTTCGGAGGACGCCGGTTTCGGCAAGTCCGGGCGCGAGCAATCCCTGCTGGTGGCCAAGAATTTCGGCATCGAGATCGTGGCTGACGAGGTTTATTCACCGAAAGACCCCGACACCACGGCGCAATTGACCAAGATCAGCCACACGCCGGGGGTTGAGGCTTTATTTAACTTCGGTTTCGGGCAGGGACCGGCGGTGGTGACCCGCAATTACCGCCAACTCGGTTTGACCATGCCGTTCTATCAGTCGCACGGGGTTGCCTCGAAGGACTTCATCAAGCTGGTCGGCGCGGCCGGAGAGGGCATCCGTCTGCCGGCGACCGGGCTGGCCGTGGTCGACCAATTGCCGGCCGGGGATCCGCAAAAGCCGGTGGTGACCATGTATATGGAAGTCTATCGCGATACCTATAAGGCCGATGCCTCGACCTTTGCCGGCTATGCTTATGATGGCATCCACATTCTTGAGGAAGCGCTGTTCCACGCTACGGGCACCGACAAGGAGCGGGTGCGCGAGGAAATCGAACGGACGCGCGGCTTTGTCGGCACGACCGGACTTTACACCATGTCGCCGACCGACCATAACGGGCTGGCGCCGAACTCCTTCCATATGGTCGAAATCCGGAAGGGCGATTGGGCGTTGCTTGATTAACCGCGGGCCGGGCCGGGAATGTCGTCGCAGTTTCTCCAATATCTGTTTTCCGGGGTTACGGTCGGGGCGATTTATGCGCTGGCCGGGCTCGGGTTTACGATCATCTACAATGCCAGCCATGTGATTAATTTCGCTCAGGGCGAGTTTATCATGATCGGCGCCATGACCACGGTGTCTTTGACCGGGCTCGGTGTGCCGCTGGTGGTGGCGGTGCCGCTGGCGGTGCTGGTGACCATGGCGGTCGGGGTGGCGGTGGCCCGCTTCGCCATCCTGCCGGCGCGCGAGGCGTCCGTGGTGACCCTGATCATCATTACCATCGGCGTCTCGATGATTCTGCGCGGGACGGCGCAGGTGTTGTGGGGCAAGGGCTACCATGCCCTGCCGTCCTTCAGCGGCGACACTCCCTTTGTCGTGGCGGGCGCGGCGCTGCTGCCGCAAAGCCTGTGGGTGCTCGGCTGTTCCGTGGTGGTGATTGCCGGGCTCGGCTGGTTTTTCGGCCGCACCCTGTACGGCAAGGCGATGCTGGCGACTTCGTGCAACCGGCTGGCGGCGCGTCTGGTCGGGATCGAGGTCTCAGGCGTGCTGCTGGCGGCGTTCGGGCTGGCGGCACTGCTCGGCGCGGTCGGCGGCATCGTGATGGCGCCGATCACCTTCACCGCAGCCGATTCCGGTATCATGCTCGGGCTGAAGGGCTTTGCCGCGGCGGCGCTCGGCGGGCTCGGCAATGGCGCGGGTGCGGTGCTTGGCGGGCTGATCCTGGGCATTTCCGAGGCGATGAGCGCGGGCTATCTGTCCTCGTCCTATAAGGAGGCGACCGCCTTCGTCATCATCCTGCTGGTGCTGTTCTTCCGGCCGAACGGCTTGTTCGGACGTGCGGGAGCGGAACGGGTATGACCGAGTTCGGGACGCGCCATGGCGGGGTGATCGCGCTGGCGGTCATGGTCGCGCTGCTGCCGCTCGGGCTGCCCGACCTTTATACCTATGACATTGCGATCAATGCCGGCTTCAACGCCATCGTGTGCGTCGGCCTGAACCTGTTGATCGGCTATGCCGGTCAGATCAGCCTGGGCCACGCCGGTTTTTTCGGGCTCGGCGCATATGCTTCGGGCATTCTGACCACCCGCTACGGCTGGCCCCCGCTGGCGGCGCTGGCGGCCGGAGCGGTCGGGGTGGCGGCGCTGTCCTGGCTGGTGGCGCGGGCGGTGCTTGGGCTCAAGGGCCATTTCCTGGCGATGGCGACCATGGGGGTCGGCATTATCGTTGCGATCGTGCTCAACACGGAATCGGGGCTGACCGGCGGCTCGGACGGGCTGATGGTCGGCGATTTCTCGGTGTTCGGTTTGGTCTTGCGCGGTGAGCGCGCCTGGTACTGGGTGGTCGGCGGTCTGCTGGTGCTGGTGATCGCCGCCGCCGGTAATCTGATCGACTCGCCGGTCGGGCGCGCCTTGCGTGCGCTCCACGGCAGCGAGATCGCGGCCGAGGTCGCCGGCATCGATACCGCACGCACCAAAATCATGGTGTTCGTGCTGTCGGCCGTGCTGGCGGCGATTGTCGGCAGTCTTTACGTTCACTATGCCGGCATGATCACGCCGAGCCGGGCCGGCTTCATGAAATCGATCGAGTTGGTGACCATGGTCGTGTTCGGCGGCATGGCCTCCAGTTTCGGCGCGCTGGTCGGGGCGGTGTTTCTGACCGTGCTGCCGCAGGTATTGACCGCGTTCGAGGATTACGAGACGATTATTCTGGGTGTGATCATGGTCGGCACCATGATTTTCATGCCGCGCGGACTGGTGGTGACCCTGCGCGACCTGCTGCGGATCGGGAGACGGCCGTGAGCCTGCTGCGGGTTGACACTCTCTCCAAGCATTTCGGCGGCGTGCGCGCGATCGACGAGGTCAGCTTCGTCATCAATCCCGGCACCATTCATTCGATCATCGGTCCCAACGGCGCCGGCAAGACCACCTTGCTTAATCTGTTGACCGGGGTTTACCGGCCAAGCTCCGGCAGCATTCTGTTTCAAGACCGCCCGGTCGGCGGCTTGCCCGCTCATGTGCTGGCCGGACGCGGGGTGGCGCGGACCTTTCAGAACCTTCAGGTCTTCGCCAACATGACGGCGCTGGAAAATGTCATGGTCGGCCGGCATCGCCATTTGGACGGGCGCCTGCTGCCGTCGCTGTTGCGCTGGCCGGGGCTGGTGCGGGCCGAGCGGGCGTGTCGGGCGCGTTGTGCCGAATTGCTCGAATTCGTCGGCTGCGGTGCCTATCTGCACGCCGAGGCCGCGGCCATGCCCTATGGCGCGCTGAAACGGTTGGAGATTGCGCGCGCGCTGGCGGCGGAGCCGGTGCTGTTGCTGCTCGACGAACCGGCCGCCGGGCTGAACGCGGCCGAAACCGCCGAAATCGACGAGGTGATCCGGCGGATTGCCGGCAACGGTATTACGGTGGCCCTGGTCGAACACGACATGAAGCTGGTGATGGGCATTTCCGATCATGTGCTGGTACTGGATTACGGCCGCAAGCTCGCCGAGGGCACGCCGGCCGAGGTTTCGGCGCATGAGGGCGTGATCTCGGCCTATCTCGGGACGGCCTGAGCGATGCTGTTGGACATTTCCGATCTGACCAGCCATTACGGCCGCCTTCAGGCGCTGCGGGGGATTTCGCTGACGATCGGGCAAGGCGAGCTGATCGCCCTGATCGGGGCCAACGGCGCCGGCAAGACCTCGCTGTTGCAGGCGATATCGGGCGTGCGTGCGGTCAGCGGCGGGCGCATGCGGTTCGAGGGTCGCGATCTCGCCGGCTTGGCGCCCGAGCGGCGGGTCGATCTCGGCATCGTCCAAGTGCCCGAGGGCCGGCAGGTGTTCGCATCGCTCAGCGTCGAGGATAATCTGAGGCTGGGCGCCTATCGTCGCCGCGACCGTGAAATCGCGGCCGATCTTGCCCGCATGATCGAGCTGTTTCCGGTGCTGGGGCGCTATCGAAACCTTACCGCCGGCAGTCTGTCGGGCGGGCAACAACAAATGCTGGCGCTGGCCCGCGGTTTGATGGCGCGGCCCCGGCTGCTGCTGCTCGACGAGCCGAGCATGGGGTTATCACCGGTACTGGTCGCCGAAGTCTTTCAAGTCATCGCGGATTTGAGGCGGGCCGGCACCACCATTTTCCTGGTCGAGCAAAACGCCCGCTCGGCGCTGGCGATTGCCGACCGCGCCTATGTCATCGAAACCGGTGCCGTCGTGCTGTCGGGCAGTGGTGCCGGGTTACTGGCCGACGACCGCGTGCGTACCGCTTATCTGGGGTTGTGAGATTAGGCGTTCTATCGGCAGCCGAACGCGCACGATGGTACCGTGGCCGGGCTCGCTGTCCAGTTCGACTCGACCGCCATGCAATTCGGCGTAGCGTTGGACGATCGGCAGGCCGATGCCGATGCCTTCGTACCGGCGGTCGAGCGCTCCGTCGCCTTGGGTGAAGGGGTCGAAGATGCGCGCCTGGATTTCCGGGCTGATTCCGGGGCCGTTGTCGGTAACGGTGATCACGATGTCCGCGTCGCAACAAACCAGCGAGGCGGTCGCGGTCCCGCCGTCATGATTGAACTTAATCGCATTGTCGAGAATAGAGAGCATCAGCTCGCGCATGCGGCGTTCGTCGGCGCGGACCAGCAGAGACGGCGAGTCCTCCAACAGCATCGAGACCCGCTTGCCCATTGCCTTGGGTGTCAGCATGGCGATGCAACGCTCGATCAGTTCACGAAGGTCGATCGGGCCGTCTTCAATCGTGACGGTCCCGGTCGCGCCCTTGGTATATTCGAGGATGCGGTTGACCATGTCGAGCAGGTGCTTGCCGCTTTCCTCGATCAGCTTGACATAGTCGAGATAGTCGGGCGGAATCGGCGGCCTCATGTCCTGAGCCGAGATCACTTCCGAAAAACCGATGATGGCGTTGAGCGGGGTCCGCAACTCGTGGCTCATCACCGACAGAAAATCCATCTTGGCGCGGTCGGCCTTGCGGGTGGCGGCCAACGCATCGGATAATTCCAGCGTGCGTTCTTCGACCCGGCGCTCCAGCTCTTTGTTCTGTTGCTTGGTTCTTTTGTACAAGGTCCGAATCTGCAACATATTGCGGACGCGCTGCACCAGTTCCCAGGCGACGAACGGCTTGGTCAGGAAATCGGAGGCGCCGACTTCCAGCGACTTGCGCCGCGTTTCCTGATCGGTCTGGGCGGTCAGCACCAGAATCGGGACATAATCATCGGCGAAAATCGGGCGCAACAGCTCGATCAACTGAAAGCCGCTGAGATGCGGCATGCGGATATCAAGCAGGAGGATGTCCCAGGATTCGGTGCGGCAGATATCCGGAACCAGCCGCGGGTCGGTTTCCCCCCGAATCCGGCCATAGCCTTGGTGACGCAGAATCTCGCGCAGCAGATCGACATTGGACGCATTGTCGTCCACGATCAGAATCGCGGCGTCCTTGGTTTCGCGGTCGATCTCGGCGTTGATCATTGTGCGGCGATCATTGTGCGGCGATCATTATGCTGTCCGTTTCCTTCGGCGGTCGGATGCAGCGACACTCTCGCAAAAAACGAACGAAACTCCAACAGTTTATTATGAGCCGGCCTTGCGTTCCCAGCCTCCGCCCGGCGATTGTTGCCAGTAGGTCAGGTCGTGGCCGGCAGCCTTGCAGGTGCGCCAGCGCCGTCTGGCCGCAGCCACGGCCTCGGCATCGTTGCCGTCGAACAGGTCGCACACCAGAGTAATGCCGGGCAGCGTGCTGCAATCGGTCTCGGCCCCGTCGGTCAGAATCAGGACATTGGCCAGATTGGGGTTCTCCGCCTCCGTGGTCAGCCAGATCGGCTGCTCGGCGGGGGAGCCGTCGCGGCGGCTGCCATGGGGCAGGAACGAGGCTGGGTTTGCGGTCCACAGCAACAGATTAAGTGCCTCGACCCTTTGTTCCGAGCCGGCGAGCACCACGGCGCGCCAACCCCGTTCCAGCACCTTTTCCAGCAGGGGCGGCAGGGCTTGATCCAGGCTCTTGCGCTGAAGATGGTAAAAGCGAATCTCGGTCATGGCCGATAGCTATGAACGCGCGCGGCGCGGACGGCAACGGGAAATCGGCTTGAGCGCTATCGCGCAGAGTGATATCTTTTACGCATGATAACCTCGCAGCCCATAACATCAGAACAAATCCGGGCGGCCCGGGCTTTGTTGCCGGAGGAAGTCAAAGCCCGATACGAGAGAATCATGGGCCATGCCCGAAAGATCAGATCGTTGCCGGTGTTGGACCCGAACTTTTCCCTGGATGATTTGTACGATGAAAACGGCTTGCCGAAATGATCGTCATCGATCAATTTCGGGTCTGTTTTGCGGTTATAAACAACAACTTCATGTTGAAATGATCGACTATCACTGAGTCGGTCTGTGCTTCAACTTCCGGACAGCCGAGCCCATGAACCGTTTGCCCAACATACATCCCGGCGAAATCCTGCGGGAGGAGTTTCTTCTTCCGCTCGGGATTACCGCCTATCGTCTGTCAAAGGATATCGGGGTGCCTCAGACCAGAATTTCGGAGATAGTGGCCGAGCGCCGGAGCGTGACCGCAGATACCGCAGCCAGGCTCGGTCGCTATTTCGACACGTCGCCCCGGTTTTGGCTGAACCTGCAAACGGCTTACGATCTGGAGGAAATCGAGCGCGAAAAGGCGGAAGAAATCAGCGCGATTCGGGTTTACTCGAACCACGCTGTTTCCACGGCCATTCAGGCACCGTAACCCGGCGCCTTATACGCTTGTCCGGAAGTTTCCGGACAAGCCGCGCTCATACGCCGCGCGGGGCCGCGGTCGCGGCCCGATACGGATTTTCAGAAATCCGTATTATCCCTCGCAGGCCTCGGCGATGTAGCGGTCGAGCAGGCGGACGCCGAACGCGGTGCCGCCCTTGGGCACGATCGGCGCATCCTTTTTGGACCAGGTAACGCCGGCGATATCGAGGTGCGCCCACGGCAGCTCTCCGACGAAGCGCTTGATGAATTGAGCGCCGGTGATGCTGCCGCCGTTGCGGCCGGCACCGACATTCTTCATGTCGGCGATATCGGAGTTCAGTTCCTTGTCGTAAGCCTCACCCATCGGCATGCGCCACAGATTTTCACCGACCGCGCGTCCGGCGGCGGTCAGCTTTTCGGCCAGCGTGTCGTCGCTGGCGAACAGGCCGGCATATTCGGTGCCGAGCGCGACTAGGATCGCTCCGGTCAGGGTGGCAAGGTCGATCAAGGCGCGCGGCTTGAAGCGGTCCTCGGCGTACCAGACGGCATCGGCCAGCACCAGCCGGCCTTCGGCGTCGGTATTGATGACTTCGATGGTCTTGCCCGAGGCGGAGGTGACGACGTCGCCCGGGCGCTGAGCGGTGCCGGAGGGCATGTTTTCGACCAGTCCGACCACGCCGACCACATTCGTTTTCGCTTTGCGCCCGGCCAGCGCGCACAGGGTTCCGATCACGACGGCGGCGCCGGCCATGTCCCATTTCATGTCTTCCATGCCGGCGGCGCCCTTGATCGAGATGCCGCCGCTGTCGAAGGTGACGCCCTTGCCGACCAGCGCCAGCGGCTTTTGCTCGGCGGATTCAGGCGCGCCCCGCCACTTCAGCACGACCAAGCGGGGCGGATTGGCGCTGCCCTGCGCCACCCCGAGCAGCGAGCCCATGCCCAACTCGCGCAGCCGGGGTTCGTCGAGCACCTCGATTTCAAGACCGAGCCGAGTCAGTTCGGAGCAACGCTCGGCCAGCAGAATCGGCGTTAAATGATTGGCCGGCTCCGAGACCAGATTGCGGGCCAGAATGACGCCCTCGATCACCGGCTCCAGCGCGGCAAAGGCCAAGCGGGCCGCGTCGGCGTCGGTGACCTGAATCGTCAGACCGGTCAGCGCGGGCTTTTGCTCGGGTTTTTCGGTGGTGCGGTAGCGGTCGAAGCGATAGGCGCGCAGTCGGGCGCCCAGCCCCGCCGCCGCCGCCATCCGGGCCGACTCCAACTTTGCGCCTTCGGGGATTTCGATGCGAAGCACGGCTTCGGTTTCGCCCGACTTGCCGAGAAAGGCCACGGCGGCGCCGCCCAATGCTTCGAATGATTGCTCGGTCAGGGCCTCGGGCTTGCCCGTCCCGATCAGCAACAGCCGCACCAGCGTCAGCCCGGCCGGAGCCAGCAGCTCCAGCGTTTCCTCTTTCTTGCCGGTAAAGCGACTGCTGGCGAGCGCCCTGGTCACCATGCCGCCGCTCAGCGTGTCGACCTCAAGCCCGACCGGGCCGAGGGCTTTATCCTGGCCGACGGTGAGAACCAAAGTTCCGGCTTTCGGTAAAGCGGGCTCGGCGAACGTGATTTGCATGGGAGGCGTCTCGTCAGCTGGAAGAGGGGGCGGCTGGAAAAGGAAGCGGCTGGAAAGGGCATGACTGTCATAAAGGCTCGCCCCCTGGGCCGCTGTCAAGCGTTCAGGTGGCTTCGAAGGCGGTCGGCGGTATATCGTCGAAATGATCGGCCCGCACCGCCGCAAGACGGTCCCGACCCGGCCGGGCGATTGTTACGCTCGGTTCCGGTCACTAAATAGCTTGCCGTGAACCGGGCCGGCTGTCAGACCGGTGTTTGAGCCAATCCGGAGGGATCATGAAAGGGTTCGCGCGCACCATCCTGTCGATGCTGCTCCTGTTGTTGCTGAGCCTCGGTTCGGCCCGGGCCGACGGTTGGGGACAGCTGAGCTTCAACGAAGCCACCGATAGTGCCGGCGGGGTGGCGCTGCACTATGTGTTTTCCGAGCGCTTGCGGGCGAAGTCCTATGAGATCGGCTTCGTGCTGCCGTCCTCCAGCCTGCGCTTTAAGGAACTCGGCACCGGCATCGGGATCGGCCGCTACGACCAGAATGCGCTGGTGCATCGGGTTCAACTGGAGGTCGGGCGGGCAATTCAACCCTATGGCGGCGCGGTGGTGGCCGAGGTGAGGGCGGCGAGCGGCGGCTATGCCATGAACCTGCGCGCGCGCGGGATCAGTGCGCCCGAGCGCGTGTTGACCGGAATTCAACAGGTGGCGGTCCGGGCGGTCGAGGCCTATCTGAGCGACAACTACCTGACCCATCTGCGTGAGCATGTGGTTATCCCGGATTACGGCAGGCTGGCCGGGCACTATATCGCGGCGATGCAGCCGGTGGCCGAAGCATTGAACCGCCTGGCGCCCGATGCCGGCAAGCGCGACAAGCTGACGCTGGCGCTCACCTTCATGCAAAGCATTCCCTATGATGATTTCACGCTGCGGCGGCGGGAAAGCGGCTATGTCGTGCCGCCTGACATGCTGGTGCGCAACAAAGGCGATTGCGGCACCAAATCGGTCGCACTTGCCAGCTTATTGGCGACGCTGATTCCCGACTTGCCGGTGGTGATTATCCTGATCCCCGAACATGCCTTGATGGGAGTCGGCATGATGGCCGGGCTATCGGAACACAGCCTGACCCGCGACGGGCGCAGCTATTTGCTGGTGGAGCCGGTCGGGCCGGCTCAATTACCGCCCGGTCAAATCTCAAGTCAAACCCGCAAGGCGCTGGCCAACGGGCAGGATATCACCATACTGCCGGTGCGGCGGCCCTGAAGGCTCCGCTTAAGACCCCGTTCAAGACGGCTTTGGGCGGCGGCATGCGGGTGCGCATCATCCGGGCGCCGGTCAGGTCGGCTTCGTCAAGGTCGGCTTCATCGAAATTGGCTCCGACCAGATTGGCCGAAATCAGGCTGGTGCCGCACAGCCGGGCCAGCCCCAGATCGGCCCCGGTCAGATCGGTCACTTGGGACCGCCCGGTCGGCAGATAGGCCGGCGCCATCCGGCAGCCGGTCAAGTCCGCTCCGCGCAAACAGGCATAGCCCAGATTGGCCCCCGACAAATCGGCGCTGTAGAGATTGGCGTCCTCCAGGCAGGCGCCCGACAGGTCGGCCATGACCAAGCGAATACGCGACAGCGCCGACTCGCGCAGGACCGCACCGCGCAGGCTGGCGCCGCTCAGATTAACCCCGCGCAGATCGACCCGCGACAACTCGGCTCCGTCCAGATCGGCCCGGGCCCCGCGTCGCCCGCCGCTTTCAATCCAGCGCTCATGTTCGAAAATGGCGTGCTGAAGCTCCAGCGCCAGCGTGTCCAGGCTTTTGCTGATCCGCACGTCGGTCAGGTCGGCCGAAGCCAGATCACAGGCGCACAATGCGGCCCCGATCATGTCGGCGCCCCGAAAGCTTGCGCCGCGCACCGTGGCGTTCGAAAGATTGGCGCCGTTCAGCCGGGCGCCGCTTAGATTGGCATCGACCAGCCTGGCATCGGAAAGATCGGCGTTGCGCAGCACCGCGGCGGTCAGATTGGCCCCCTCCAGCACCGCCCGATGCAGAATCGCGCCGCGCAAATCGGCTTGTGCCAAGTCGGCACCGCTCAGATCGGCCCCGGCCAGATTGCTGCCGGCCAAGCGGCAGCCGCGCAGATTGGCCCCGGTCAGCCGGATCCGGCGCAAATCGTGGTGCGCCAGATCGGCCTGTCGGCCACCGTCGCGCCCCTCAACCCAAAGGGTGTGTCGGTCGAATATTTCGGAGAGCGAATGATTCGTCATCGGGGCAGCCCCTTTCCGGGCGGGATGAGCAAATATTCGCCCTAAATTCTTACTGAAAGATAAACGTCCGTCCGCCACGGCCATTTGAAAAAAAAGCGTCGCCCGGCGTGGCAATGCGGCCACGGCAGAGGGCAAATATTGCCGTGCAGCATTCATATTTTGGTGGAAGTGCCGGAGATCGCCTTAAATAAGTGATGGTCGAGGGAAATGGTGTGCGGGCGATGAACGGATTGGCGCGGCGTCTGGTGGTGATAGTAGCGGTCTGGGGATGGCTGGCGGCGGCTGTCGCGGCCCCGGCGGGTGCGCAATCGGCCGGTGAACCGGCGGTTCCCGAGTCGGCTCCGGCGGTTATTGCTCCGGTCATGGCCCCGGTCATGGCCCCGGTTGTGGCCCCGGTTGTAGTTATGCCGCCTCCGGTGCCTGCCGTGATTCCGGCCGGTCCTTTTGCCGAACTGATTGCGGCCCGGCTGAGCGCTCCCTTGGGGGTGCTCGATTCGCGCCGTCCGCCCGATGCCGCCCGCCTGCGCCGGTTCTATGAGCATCGTGAATATCGCCCGCTGTGGTTTAGCGACGCGGAGCCGGCCGCGGCAGTGCTGAGCCCGCGCGCAAAAGACTTGCAGGCGGTGACCGCGGCGTCCGAAACCGATGCTCTGCTGCCGGCCGACTATCACCCGGCGGCGATTGCGGCCCGGCTCGAGGCGGTTGAGCCCGCGCGGCGGGCCGAGCTGGATCTGCTGTTGACCGATGCCTTGATGAGCTATGCGGTCGATCTGCGCCGCGGGCGTCTGGTGCCACACGCGATTGCCGAGGAATTCGCACAGGAACCGCCGGCTTTGGATGTCGGCGAGGTCGCGCCGGCCGCACTGGCCGCACCCGATTTGCGCGTTTTTCTGGCCGGGCTGGCGCCGCCGCAGGGGCGGTATACGCGCCTGCGGGAAGCGTTGCGGATGATGCGTGGCTTCGAGAAAGCCGGGGGCTGGCCCAAGGTGCCCGAGGGGCCGAAGCTGGAGCCCGGCATTAGCGATCCGGTGGTCAAGTCGTTGCGGCGCCGCCTGAGCGTTACCGGTGAGTTGGATGCGCAACGCAAGCCGTTATCCTCGCTCTACGATCCGGTGCTGAAGGCTGCGGTGCAGCATTTTCAAGCCCGCAACGGGTTGAAGGCCGATGGCGTGATCGGCAGCCAGACCTATCAGGCGCTCAATATCAGTGCCGCCGAGCGGGTGATTTCGATCATCGCCAATATGGAACGTGAGCGCTGGATGCCGGCCGATCTCGGCCCGCGTTACGTGCTGGTCAATATCGCCGGCTTTAGTCTGCGGGCGGTCGAGGGCGGCAAGGCCGTGCTCGAGATGCCGGTGATCGTCGGAACCAAGGTGCGGCGCACGCCGATTCTGACCAGCGAAATTACCTCTCTGATCTGGAACCCGACCTGGTCGGTGCCGCATAAGCTGGCGCGTGAGGATATTCTGCCCAAATTGCGCGAGAATCCGGGCTATCTGGCCGAGATGAATATCGTGCTCTATGACGGCTCCTACTCGGGCGGCAAGGTTAAGCCCGATGGAATCGATTGGGCTACATTCAACGATATCAACCGTTTCCGCCTGCGGCAGATGCCGGGCGCTCACAATGCCCTGGGGCAGGTCAAGTTCAACATTCCGAACGGCTTCGACGTTTACCTGCACGACACGCCCCATCGGGAAAAGTTCGCAAAACCGGTGCGGGCCTTAAGCTCCGGTTGCGTCCGGGTCGGCAATCCGATGGCGCTGGCCGACTTTCTGCTGACCGATATGCCGGAATGGACGAAGGAACGGCGCGCCGCCGTGCTGGAAAAGGGTGATACCCGGTTCGTCACCCTGCACACCCCGACCCCGGTGTTTCTGCTCTATCGCACCGCCTGGGTCGAGGAAAGCGGTGCCTTGAACTTCCGTGATGACGTTTATGGCCGGGATCTGCAGATCTTCCGGGCGATCCGTCGACTCGATGACACCGCACCTCGCTCGGCGGCTAACGCGAGCTGAATCATTTTTCCATTTTGCCATGCGGCTTGTTGTCGCAGCGCGGGAAGAGAGACTCGAAGGCCGCAGAAGCCTTGGAGTTTCCTTCCGGTGCGGCGCATTGACGCATTCGCGTTGCTGCATGCGCGGTGTTGCACCTGCTAAAAATCCCGAGAAATCAAAGAGATGATAAAATATCTTTTTTATCTTCGATTTCGCGCTTGACAGTGGCCTTCCGCGCGGGTCCAAAGGCAGCGAAAGCGTGGAAATCAAGCTGTTGAATATGTGCGCTAGGGCTAGTGATCAGGTGGGGGGAGGCAGCATGACCGATAGAAATACCGTGTCCAAAAACGCTTCTCCGGTTTGTCGGCGTCGTTTTTTACGAGTCGGCATCGGAGCGGTGGCAGCGGCGGCGGCACTCGATCCGGTCGATGTTTTGGCGTATTATGGCGGTTCCGCCGCTTCTGCGATGGCGCCGGTGCGTCAGGTTTCGTTGGTGAATATCAATACCTCCGAGCGGTTGACGGTCGATTACTGGGCTAACGGGCGCTATGTTACCGACGCGTTGAGAGCGGTCAGCCATTTGATGCGCGATCATCACGACGGCTCGATCCATGCGATCGACCCGCGGTTGGTCGATCTCATGTTCGGGGTGTTCCGCCTAGCCGGCGGCTGCGGTCCGATTCAAGTCGTGTGCGGCTATCGTTCGGCACGGACCAATGCGCGGATGCGGGCCCACCATCACGGCGTTGCCGGCCATAGCCTGCATGTGTTGGGTAAGGCGGTCGATATCCGGATGCCCGACTGCGGCTTGCCGGCATTGCATCGGGCGGCTTTGGCGTTGCGGGCGGGCGGTGTCGGCTTTTACCCGCGCAGCAACTTCGTTCATATCGATACCGGCCCGGTGCGCACCTGGGGCAGCCATGGCAGCGAGGACGAGGTTGGCGAGGCGCCGGCTTGGCGTGATGCCCTGCTGTCGGATACGCCGCGGGTTCAGCATGCCACGGACGCCGGTTTATTACCGGCGGAGAGCCACTCTTCGCACTTGGTTGACGCCGTTGCGCCGCGCGGCCGGCTTGCCTCTATTTTAGAGCGTCCGCCGGGGGTGCCGGGGCACAAACCGATGCGCGTGGCCACGCGCGATTTGGCCCCCGTGCAGTCCGAGGGCTTCTGGCTGCGGCGCAAGCCGCGGTTATCCGTCGGCGGTTAAATCTTACTGATTCGGGGGGATAGGGGTGGTCCCTCACGAATCACTTTAAGCTGAGCGACCGCCTTGTTGCCCCGAATCCAGAACAAACTCTGAACAGATATCTCGGGCTCCGTCCCTTGTCTTGCGACAAACCGCCGCAGTAAAGGGCGGAGATGCTTGGTTTTGGCCGGCGTCGGACTCGGGTTGAAAACTTAACGAATTTCTTACCTTGACAGCGACGCCATTAACCGATTCTAAAGAGTCTGTCACCGTAACACAAAGCGATCCACAGATGCTTGGGCAAAGCGAAACCCGATTGAAAGGAGAGTTCATGTCGACCGAGGATACACGGTCCGATCTGGCAACGGCAGTCGGGCGTCGCGATTTTTTATGGCTTGGTGCTGCGGCTGCATTTGCCGCGTCGGCTTTTATGCCTTCTGAAGCGCTGGCAGTACCTCATCCCGGTGGCGTGCATCGGAAATTGACCTTTCTCAACCAGCATACCGGGGAACGTTTGTCTACCGAGTATTGGGTAAAAGGGCATTATTGCAAAGATGCATTGCGGGCGATCAATCGGGTATTTCGGGATCATCGCACCGGAGCGGTTCATCGGATCGACCCGCGCTTGCTCGACACGCTCTATGCTTTGAAGCGTCGGGTGAATGCACAGGGACCATTTCACATTGTATCGGGGTTCCGGTCGCTACAGACCAACAATATGTTGATTGAGAGCGACCATTACGGCGTCGCCCGGCATAGCTTTCATACCAAGGGGATGGCGGCCGATCTTTACCTGCCGGGGTATAGTTTGAGCCGGTTGCACCGGGCCGCATTGTCGTTGCATGCCGGTGGCGTGGGCTATTATCCCGACAACGGCTTTATCCATGTCGATGTCGGACCGGTTCGGCGCTGGGGCGCCTGACGGTTTTAGCGGTTTCAGGTTTTAACGATAATCGTCAATGAAGGTATCAGTCAGTCGGGCGCGCGGAACCGGGAGCGGACCGCGCAGAAATCATCGGCCAGCGCCAGCAGGCTTTCAAGCCCGTAGGCGCCGCAATCAGTCAGGCATTCGGCCAGTTCATGCGGAATGGCCTCCAGTCCGAGATAGGCGCCGCTGATTGCCCCGGTCATGGCTGCGGTGGTATCGGCATCGCCGCCGCCGGAAATCGCCAGCCCGGTCGCGTCCATGTAATTGTCGGGCGCCGCAAGGAAGCTGTAGAGGCTCCAAAGCACGCTCGGGACCACATAGGGCGAGATTGACCCCTCGGCTTCCGGCCAACGCCCGGAGGCGGTTTCCGCCAGGGTTCGACCGGCCCGGCTGATCAGCCAGACGGCATCTTCGGGATCGCGCAGGCGTAGCGCCTTCAGCCCGTCAAGTTCGGTGGCGAAGTCCGGCTCGACCGGGCGCACCCGTTTTACCAAATAGTCGATCATGGCCTCGGCGTTCAGTCTGCCCGGTTTGGCGGTGAGCGCATAGGCCACGGCGGCGGCAATCGTGACCGAGCCGGCGATGGCGCGCGGGTCGGTATGGGTAATGCGGGCCTGGAGACAGGCGGCTTTGACCAGCGCCGCGTCGTCGTGCGGAAACATCCAACCGATCGGAGCGGCGCGCATCGCGGCACCGTTGCCGGCATAGGGTGCGGGCACCCCGGCGATGTGCCAGGGCACGCCGTTGGCCAGTCGGGCTGCGGCCTCGGTGGTGGCGCGGCCGCGGCCGACCACCCGTTGTTCGCTAAACAAGCCGGCGATTCGGCGCCCGTAATCCTCCGGCTCGAATCCAACCGACAGGGTGGCGCTTTCGACCAGTTCTCGCATAAGCTGCGAATCATCGGTATACTGACCAAAGGGATGGGGTGCGCGGCCGATGGTGCCGGCCTTTTCTGTTATCAATACCTCTTCGACATATTCCAGACAAATTTCGCGGGAATAGCCCTCGACCACAAAGCCGAGCGCATCCCCCAAGCACTGCCCGATCATACTGCCGCGGATACGCGCAACCGCAGGCGGCGGGCGGAGCGGCAGAAACATCGACAGCCACAGATCGAACCATTCGGTCAGCATGGTTCCCTCAATAGCCTGATACGGCACGATATAGCGTGGAATGAGAATCCGACCATCGGGTGTTATCATGATTAACCCCCGTTGCAAGCCGTTCACAGGGCTGTCGACAGTTTATAGAGTTGGTGACGGTTATGCCAATAAAAGCGTCTCATTCGAAGTAGGAGGGCACTTTGACGGTTACTTTTCCCCATTCGCTTCGATTACGGGCTGACGCAGCGGACGGGGTAGGGAATAACCGGCCTTTCCCATGGACAAGGCGAGGACAGGCCCTTACAGTCATGAGACCTTCGACTTTTTCGGTTTCGATCCATGAATGCCAGCGGCTTCGGTGTGCTTGTGCCCTACGGTGAGGTTCCGGCGGGAACGTTGTTTTTGCGACGGTCTGCCAGCGGCCTGGGTGAAACCGTGATTCTGCTGAAAATTTCGGGCGGACACGGTGATATCTGCATTTGTGGCCGCCCTCCCGCCGGTGAAGCTATTCAATTGCCCTGCCTGAAGCCGCCGGTTCCGGCCGAATGGCCGGTGATTGCGCTGGCCGATTTCATTCTGGAGGTCGAAAACCGGATCGACAATGTGGTGTGGAAAGCCGACCCCGATTTCGTCAAGGCGGTAGTCTATGCCGATCCGGGCGGCGGCTTGGCGTTGAAAGCCTGGGTCAACCCGGTTCAGACCGAGTTGTTCGATCTGGCCACCGGCGCTCCCGTGGATCAGCAAGCTGCGTCGGTCGGGTTTCGGCGCTGGTCGATTATTCGCCGTAACGCCGCGGGCGAGCGGTTTGAGTTGTTTCGCTTTGACCTTTAGGTGCAATGTATCTTACAAAGGGGCTTGCCGATGATACGCAGGTAGCCACTTCAGGTTCTATCTTCCGTAAAGACAGGGGTATGGTTCGTCAATGACCCTGCGTCGTCGCCTCGTACTGCTGGTGATCAGTCTGATCATTCCATCGGTGCTTGCCAGCGCTGTTGCCGCCTATCTCGCTTATTCCGAAGAACGGGGGCGAGCCGAGCGAAATTTGCTGAGCACGGCGCGAGCGGTTTCTCTGGTTATCGATCATGAGTTGGACAGCGCGGTTCGCGTGTTGCAGGCGCTGGCCACCTCGCCCTCGTTGACCGAGGGCAATCTGGCCGCTTTTCGCCAGCAGGCGATCGATGCGGTGACCGGCGAAGGGCGCTGGGTCGTTCTGTTGGATCGGGACGCCCACCAACTGGTCAACACATTGCTGCCGTACGGGCAACCGCTGCCGGATCACCCGTTTCCTCAAAATGTACGGCGCGTGATCCAGACCGGAAAGCCCGAGGTTTCCGATCTTTTTATCGGTCCGGTCTCGCATCGGCCGACTCTGGCGGTTGATATTCCGGTCGTGCGCGACGGTAAAGTCGTTTACGATTTGGCCATGGGCAAGCTGCCCTCGGTGCTGGAGCGTCTGTTGCAGGCTCAAAAGTTGCCCGCGACCTGGACTGCCGCGATCTTCGACCGGCAGGGTACTATCGTCGCGCGCAGCCATCATTCCGATGCCTATCTCGGCAAGCCAGTATCCCAAGATGTGCTGGAGCATCTTTCCGTTGCCGACGAGGGGGTATTTTCCGGCATTAATCAAACGGGCGCGCCCCGGTTGGCGGCTTACAGCCGGTCGCCCCGTTATGGCTGGGGCTTTTTAATCGGGATACCGCGCTCGGAGATTTTCGAGTCGGTCCGCATGTCGATTCTGACCGTGCTGGGGGCCGGGTTCGGCTTGTTAAGCATCGGCTTGCTGCTGGCCGTGCTGGTGGCTCGGGGTGTTGCCCGCCCGATCACCGCGCTGATTGAGCCTGCGGTGGCGCTCGGGCATGGCGAGGCGGTCGCGGTGGCGCCGTGTTCCGGTCTTTTGGAGGTAGACGCGGTCGGCACGGCGCTGGTTGCCGCGGGCGAGTTGGTGCGCCGTCGGTCCGGCGAGCGCGATCGGGCCGAAGCGGCGCTGGCCCGGACGAATGAAACTTTGGAAAGCTTGGTTTCGGCGCGTACCCGCGAGTTGCAAGAGACGAATGAGCGGTTGCGGGTAGAAATTACTGAGCGCCATCGGGCGGAAACGGAACTGTTTCAAGTCGGCAAGTTGAACGCCATCGGTCAATTATCAAGCGGAGTCGCCCACGATTTCAACAATGTGCTCCAGGGGGTCGGGAATTGTCTGGCCGTATTGGAATCCCGAGTGGAAGAACCGGCCTTGAAACATCTGGTGGCGACCGGGGCCAGGGCGGTGCGGCGCGGGGCTACGCTGACCCAACAATTGCTGGCGTTTTCACGCCGTCAGCGCTTGGAGCCCCGGCCGACCGACGTCACTGCGGTGATCAACGGTTTGATCGAATTACTCCATTGTACTTTGGGCGGCACGGTTAAAGTGAATGTGGAGCTGACCGCCGACTTGTGGCCGGCGGTGGCCGATCGCCAACAATTGGAACTGGCCTTGATCAATCTTGCGATCAATGGCCGCGATGCGATGCCCGAAGAAGGGGGCACGCTCACCATTTCAACCGCTAATATCGGCCCGGGTGAAGCGGGGATTGTCGGATTCGCCCCGGACGCTTGCTATGTCCGGATTATTGTATCCGATACCGGTTGCGGTATGACCGAAGATGTTCTTTTACGAGCCTTCGAGCCTTTCTTTACCACCAAGGAATTGGGCAAGGGCACCGGGCTCGGGCTGAGTACGGTGTATGGTCTGGTGCGCCAGCTTGGCGGCGATGTCCGGCTGAGCAGTCGGTCCGGTGAGGGTACCACGGTGTCGATCTATCTGCCGCGCGCCGAAGCCGGGGCCGAAGCTATGTTGCACAAACCCGGGGCCGAAGTCGGAGTGACTGCCGTGCAGCCGGTCGACACCGTCGGGACTTCCACTCTCGCGCCTGCTGCCAACGGCGCGGACAGGACAATTTCGCTGCTGGTGGTCGATGATGATCCTTTGGTGCGTCAGGGCTTGGTTTTCGCGCTTGACGGTCTTGGTTTTGCCGTGCAGTCGGTGGCCGGGGGGCCGGCTGCGCTTGAGCTTTTGGCCGGGGACGTCAAGGTGGATGTTTTGCTGACCGACTTTGCGATGCCCGGTATGTCGGGAATCGAATTGATCGATCGGGTTCGTGTCTTGCGTCCTGAGATGCCGGCGCTGATCATGACTGGCTATGCCGAGGTGGCGGCGCTGGATGCCGGCCCGGCCGTGGAAGTGCTGAAGAAACCCTTCGATATCACGGTGCTGTCCGACCTGATTGAAAGGGTACGGCTGGAGGGCCGGGAATCGGCGGCTATTGTTTCGAACGCGGCGGCCGTATAGGCTCGGCTTTTCTATTAGCGGTTGGAAGTCGTCTGTCATGACCCGAGTGCTTACCGGAACCTTTCCCCGTGTCCGCTTGCGACGCACCCGTTCCGAACAGTGGAGTCGCCGACTGGTTGCCGAACACCGGTTATCGGTTGATGATTTGATCTGGCCGATGTTTGTGATCGAGGGCGAGGGGCGGCGCGTTCCCGTGGACTCGATGCCGGGGGTGGCGCGGCTTTCGATCGATCTTTTGGTCGAAGCGGTGGTCGAGGCGCGAGATCTCGGCATTCCTGCGGTGGCCTTGTTTCCGGTCGTGCCGCGCGAGCGCAAAACCCCGGAAGCCGAGGAGGCTTACGATTCCGGTAATCTCGTTTGCCGGGCGGTCCGGGCGCTGAAGGCGGCGGTTCCGGGCATCGGGATCATTTGCGACGTTGCGCTTGATCCCTACACCAGTCATGGCCATGACGGGCTATTGCGTGACGGCCGGATTGCCAATGACGAAACCGTGGCGGTGCTGGTCCAGCAAGCCCTGGTTCTGGCCGAAGCCGGGGCCGATGTGATTGCCCCCTCCGATATGATGGATGGTCGGATCGGGGCGATTCGGGATGCGCTCGACCATGCCGGCCGGCACGGTGTTCAAATCTGTGCCTATGCGGCGAAATATGCTTCGGCTTTCTACGGGCCGTTTCGCGATGCCCTGGAGACCGGCGGCTTGTTGAAGGGCGACAAGCGGACCTATCAGATGGACCCGGCCAACGGGGCGGAAGCACTGCGCGAAGTCGCGCTCGATCTGGAAGAAGGGGCCGACAGCGTCATTGTCAAACCGGGGCTGCCCTATCTCGATGTGATTCGCCAAGTCAAAGACAATTTTGCCGTGCCGACCTTTGCTTATCATGTCAGCGGCGAGTATGCGATGCTGAAAGCGGCGGTCGCTGCCGGTTGGCTCGACAACGACCGCGCGTTGCTTGAAACTTTGCTTTCGTTCAAACGAGCCGGAGCCGACGCCATTCTGACCTATGCGGCGGTCGAAGCGGCTCGTCTGTTGCGCTTAAAGTGAATCGGGGGCCAGCGTCACCACCGGCAGGTTAAGCTTGACCAGCGGGTTTTGCGCCGGCAACAGCCGGTTCAAAGGCTGCCGGGTGAGGCATAGCAGGGCCAAGCCGGGTGGAGTCGAGGCCAAGGTTGCCGCTAAGCTTTCAAACAGCGGCTGGTCGAAGTCAAGCCGGCGCCGCACGTTGTCGAAGTTGAGCAGGGCGATGTGGTGGGTGGGCGCGGTCGCCATATACCGTTTGAACAACTCCAGATCGCCGGGGGTCGCGGGCACCGCCTCGTTACAGCCGGCGATCCGTAGAATTTCCGCAAGCAGTCCGCGGCGGGAGCTGGCCTTGAACCCTTCGATGTCGAGCGTGGCCAGGCCGGGGATACGGTCGCGCAGGTCCATCACCATGGGCGTGCCGTCCAGAGCGGTATCGACCACGAGATTGACCGAACGGCCGGCCTTCATATGGTTCATCACGGCATCGCGCGCCTTGAGCCAAGCCAGCGCCGAGGTTCCTATTTGGGAGCTGCACGCGCCGAGCAGCTGTTGCCAGGGCGTGCCGCGTTTGCCGTTGCGCAGATCGATGACGGCCGACTCGGGAATTTTAATGCCGGCGGGCAGGGAGCAGGACTCGCGCATTACCGGGATGATTAAACCATATCGGAATTCGGGGTCGCGGGAGAGTGCGAACTTCATCTGCTCGACGCAGGAGGCATTGGCAAGGTAGCCCGGGCTCAGCACCAAAATCTGGCGTTCGGCGTCGGTCTGGGCTTCCATCAGGCGGCGGGTCGTTGCGGCCCCGACGGGAGAGCGCTCGGTATCGATCAGCTCCTCGCCCCCGCCGGCATGCAGCATCGGCATGTCGGCCCCTCCGGCGCGCAAGACCGATACCAGCTGGCCTTCGACCCAATCTTTTTGGCCGTGATCGTAGCTGATAAAGACCTTGGAAACCGGTGCCCCACCTGCGGAATCAGTGTATACGGCATTACCGAAGTAGCTGTAACTGCTGAAGACATTAGCCATGGTGTCCATCCTTTACCGCATTGCGGTGAGTATACGCTTCTTGCGAATAGGGGTCCATAGTCTTTGCGGCTGTTGCAGCGCAGCATAAACAAGTAAAAAATGCTTAGCATTATTCAAGTATTCTTAAGGATTGCAAGATCAAACCCGTGAAAAATGGCGGTGCAGGCGTTCGGCCGCGGTATCAAGTGCGGTATCGTGCTTGGTGAAGCAAAAACGCACGTAACCGGGCGGTGCGGCGCCGACATAAAAGGCGCTGACGGGAATTGCGGCCACGCCAGCATTAATGGTCAGGTGACGGCAGAACGCGAAATCATCATCCCCAAATCCGGCGGCGAATCGGACGGGGCGGGTGTCGGCGACCAGAAAATAGCTGCCCGCACTCGGCAATACGGTCAGCCCGGCTCGTGTCAAGCCGGCGGCCAGCCGGTCCCGCTTGTCCTGAAATCCTGTGGCCAGCCCGGTGAAGTAGCTGTCGTCTTTGCCGAGCCCGCAGGCCACCGCGCTTTGAAGGTCGGGCGGGGTGCTGAAGGTCAGATATTGATGCGCCTTGACGACCGGCTGAAGCAGGGCGGGGGCGGCGGTGATATAGCCGATTTTCCATCCGGTCATGGAAAAGGTTTTCCCGGCCGAGCCGATCTTCAGGCAGCGCTCGCGCATGCCCGGCACAGTCATCAGCGGAATGTGCCGGCGGCCATCGAAAATGATGTGCTCGTATACTTCATCACACACCGCATAGGCGTCGCTGTCTTGAACGAATTCAGCGATCAGCGCCAACTCGTCCGCGTCGAAGACCTTGGCGATCGGGTTGAGCGGATCGTTCAACACCACCAGCTTGGTCCGGGGTGAAAAGGCGGCGGCCAGATCATCCCGGCTGAAGCGCCATGCCGGCGGCTTTAACGTGACGATTCGCGGCACGCCGCCGGCCAAACGGACAATCGGCAGATAGCTGTCATACATCGGCTCGAACAGCACGACTTCGTCACCGGGGCGTATCAGGCCGAGCAGACAGGCGGTGAGCGCCTCGGTCGCGCCCGAGGTCACCATCACCTCGCGCAGCGGGTCAACCTCCAACCCGTAGAAGCGGCGGGCATGCGCCGCCAACGCCTGACGCAAGGCCGGCGTTCCCATCATTGACGGGTACTGATTCGACTCCTCGCGCAAAGCCCGAACCGCTTCCTCGATCAGATCGGCCGGACCGCCCTGCTCGGGAAAGCCCTGTCCGAGATTGATCGCGCCGTGCTCTGCGGCAAGGCGTGAAAATACCTCGAACACCGTGGTGCCGTAGCCCGACAGGATTTCGTTACCCGGCTTCACGGCGGGCTTACTTTTGACGGCGATGACGCCAAGCGTCGAAACTGCGGAACGTTTCGGGGAAGCGGCGCTTAATTCGGACGAACAACCGGCGCGCATCGGACGAGTTGCGCAGCAGGATGACCGAGCCGACCAGCAACAGGGTTACGCCCATAACCACCGGAGTGAGCGCAATCAGGATGCCGGAGATGATCAGGGCCGTGCCGAGTCCCATCCAGACCAGTTGGCGGACACGCAGCGGCGGCAGGGTCGTGACGGACGCTAGCCACTTCATAACGGTATTCCTCGAGTCTCGGGACGCCGGAGTCGGCTGGCACCCCCCATGCGTAACCCCGTACATAATGCGGGACGGGACCGGGCGTCAACTTGTGCCTTGAGCGGCTTTTTAAACCTGCCGGAAGCCGTTGACCGCGAGGAGAATTCCGACGACCTTATGCCGTGCCGCAAATTGCTCAGAGGAAGCGCCCGTGCCCGCTCTCGCGTCCGACCCCGTGCTCGAGTCTCTGCTGCGCCGCTCGACGGCGGGCCGTCCGACCGCGGTCGTCTTCGTCATCAGCGCCGGAGTCCCGCATCCGTGGCCCCCGGGCTCGTGGATGGCGGTGGAGGAAACCGGCGACGCCTGCGGCACGGTTGCCGAGGGTGTCCTGGCGGAAATCGTGATTCGGCAGGCCGTGGCGGTGCTGAAGCAGGACGAACCGTGCCTGTTGCGCAGCGGCGGGGTCGGGTTCTATCTCACCCCGGTGCCGCGGCGCGATTTGCTGGAACGCTTGCGCAACGCCCGCTTGGCCGGACTGCCGGTGGCATTGGTCATCGATTTGGGCACCGGATTAATGACATTAGTTTTTAATGAAACTATTCACGGCGGATTTGCACCGGAACCGGCCGTACTTGGCGAAATTCGGCGGTTTATGGCCGCGGGAACCGGTGGAATTCTGGATGCCGGCGAGGACGGACGGCTGTTCGTTCACTGTCCCTCCGGATAATATCCGCACGAAAAAGAGGGAATTTGAATTCGGTCCTTGAAATCGAGCCCGTTTGACCCCTTCTTACTCCTCGTCATTCTGCCGTGGATAGCCGTTCTCCCGATACATGCGGGCCGAAGTTGGTGTCGTCCCTGGAGCTATGGATGATGCGCTCGTGCGGGTCGTCCGCGGGGTGCACTACGCAATGATTGGAGACTGGGATGGCTACGGGTACCGTGAAGTGGTTCAACAGCACGAAGGGCTACGGCTTCATTCAGCCGGACAACGGCACTGCCGATGTTTTCGTGCACATTTCCGCTGTTGAGCGGGCCGGCATGAGCAGCCTGAAGGAAGGCCAGAAGCTTTCTTTCGAGCTTCAGACCGATCCGCGCAAGGGTAAGACTTCGGCAGAGAACCTTAAGGCTCTCTGAACCACGGTCACTTGTCGGGAAAGGGCGCCTTCGGGCGCCTTTTTCTTTTCGGCAATCTTTTCTTATCGGCAGCCTTTTCGTATCGGTATCAGGGCCCGGCGCCGATATGGGCATGGAGATAAGCGACGCAGGCGAAGGCCGCCCCGAGCACGAGGCAGGACAGGGTGCGCCTGATCGCGGTCAGAATGCGGCGGCGGCGGCGCGCGCGCAGGGTCATGCAATATTGGTTCTGCCAGACTCGCTGTCTTGCCTGCTGTTGGCGGCGCTCCAGATAGTCTCCCGGCGTTGCGGGCGTCGATAATGTCACGATTCCGGACATTTTTTCCTCCCCATGGCAGCGGCGGCCGTTCGTGCATTCTGCGTGAAGGCCCTTGTCTCGGGAAGTCTAGCAAACAGCATGCCGCAGCCGGGAAGACCCGTCGGTTCAAGCTGCTGTGAAATGATCTTGCCCCTTAAGGGCGATTTTGCCGATAGCGGCAAATTTTGCCGGGTAACCCGGCAAAATTTGTCTCACCGCAAAGCTTCCCTCAGAACCGTTGCTTTTCTCAGAACCGTTCAACGGTTTCGATAAACACCGGCTTCGGTTCGGGGCGATAAGTCTCGTCCCAGGTGATGGTTTCGAACGCGTCGATAACGGTGCGGGCCGGCAGGTCGAAACCGAGGGTGGCCGGCAGAGTCGTCATGTTGACCCGCTCGACCTCATGCCAGGGTTGGTCGACTCGGGGATCCCAATCACGATCCCGGTCCCCGAACGAGCAGCACAGGTCGGGCAGCTGCACCTGTCCGGGGATGAAATAGAGCCCGTCTTCCAACCGCTCCTTGATGGCGGCGATGTCGTTGCTGCCGACCGGGCCGGGCAGCACCAGCTTGCACAGAATCTTGCTTCCGGGCGTAAGCCGGTAGCAATACTCGATTCGCAAATTGAACCGCTTTGAAGGGGACATGATCAGGCCTCGTCGGGCCGAAAGTCGGGATCGGAACTCTGTTCGAACGGCGACGGACAGGCAGCCGGGAAGAGAGTTTGATTCGGTGCGCTGGCCCGGGCGTAGAAATCTTGTTGATAGAGGGGTGATGCCATCATGCCTCGGCCCTCGCGAAGACCGGTCCGTCGAAGACCAGTCCGTCATAGATATCGGCCAGGGTCAGCGTGACGCCGAGCGCCGCCAGGGTCAGGACGCCTTCAAGGCCGGAGACCGCTTCTTCGGGCACCAGATGGCCACCCGAGCGGGTCCAGAGTGCGGCCTTCGGCTCGTCCTGCCAGACAATGACATAATGCGCGACGGATTCCAGCAGATCATAATCCCGCAATTTGGCATGTTGATCGCTGTAGGCCGTTGATTTGGATAACACCTCAATGACGACCCGCGGTTCGCTTGCGTCCAGCGCGTTCGGGTCGAAGCGGCCGCAATCGACCGTCACGTCGGGATAGCGGACGCGGCCGGAGGCGCGGATCGGGACACGCAGATCGCCGGCTCCGGGCCGGCAACCGCTACCGCGCAAGCTTTGGCGCAAAGCGGTGGCAATGTTGAGGGTAATCAGGCTATGCGCTTGCGTGCCGCCGGTCATCATCACGGGGCGGCCGTCAACCAACTCATACCGAAGCGGCTGCCGCTCTTCCCACTCCAGGAAGTCGTCGAGCAACCATGGCTGTCGCTGCGGCTCGCTCATGCTCACTCCGTACGTCGGTAAAGGATACTATAGGAAATTCGATAAAATCTTGCCACAATTTCAAGATAGATCATTTCAAGATAGATCATGGGGTTCGGATACCCGAGCCCCGGGGGAGGGCCGTGCGCCATGCCGCAATCGATTGTTCTGGTTGATGACGACCGCAATATCCTTACTTCGGTGTCGATGGCGCTTCAGGCCGAGGGCTTTGAGGTTCGGACGTACAGCGACGGTGCCGAGGCGTTGAAGGGGCTGACCGGCAAGCCGGCCGATCTTGCGGTGCTTGACATCAAGATGCCGCGACTCGACGGGATGGAGTTGCTGGCGCGGCTGCGAAAGGTCTCGTCGATGCCGGTGATCTTTCTGACCTCCAAGGACGACGAGCAGGACGAAGTCGCCGGCTTGCGCCAAGGGGCGGACGATTATATCCGCAAGCCGTTTTCACAGCGCTTGCTGATCGAACGCATTCGCGCTTTGTTGCGGCGCGAGGCGATCGGGCGCGGCCGGGCGGTCGGAGAACCGGGCTTGATGATCGTGCATGGTGATCTGAGCTTGGACGGCAGCCGGCATGTCTGTTCCTGGAAAGGTGCGGTCGTCGATCTGACGGTGACCGAGTTTCTGTTGGTCAAAGCGCTGGTGGTCAGGCCGGGGCATGTCAAGAACCGGGATCAGCTGATGGATGCCGCCTATGGTGAGCATATTTATGTGGATGACCGCACGATCGACAGTCACGTCAAGCGCGTGCGTAAGAAATTCCGTGCGGTCGATCCGGAGTTCAATCAGATAGAGACGCTGTACGGGGTCGGTTATCGTTACAAGGAGACTTGAAATGGATCGACGCCGGCTGTCGCCGCTGGCTCACCGCATTCTGATGGTCAATATCTTGGCGCTGGCGATCCTGGTGGTCGGGGTGATGGTGCTGGGCCGCTATAAAGAGCGGTTGATAGTGGATGAGCTGGCCGGGTTGTCCGCCGATGCCCGTATCCTTGCGGTGGCGCTGGCGGAAGGTGCCGCCTTAAGCGACGAGCGGAGCGGCTTGGAGCCGGAGCGGGCGCGACGCATGGTGCGCCGGTTGGTCGAGCCGGCAGACGCGCGGACCCGGCTTTTCGATGCGTCCGGTGCATTGCTGGCCGACAGTGATGATTTTCAGGAAGCCGCCCTTCCGGCCCCGGAGCGGGATGAGGAGGAGCTGCCGCCGGCCAGCCGTTGGGTGCTCAACGATCTGGAGCAGCTTTACGAGTTGATTGCCGACCATCTTCAGGGGCGCGGGGCTTTGCCCGTGTTCGATGACCGGTCGTTGCGGCATGCCGGCCAGCTCAGCGAGCTTCAGCAAGCTTTGAAAGGGGAGGCTCACTCGGCGGCGCAAGCGACCCCGGACGGGGGGCTGATGCTGATCGCGGTGATGCCGGTCGAACAAAACAAGCGGGTGGTCGGTGCCGTGTTGCTGAATCACGGCGGCGAGACGATCGGCGCGGCTGTGCAATCGTTACGGGTTGACATCCTGCATTGCTTTTTAATCGCGCTGGCGGTGACGGTGGCGTTGTCATTCTATCTGGCCGGAACCATCGTGGAGCCGATTCGGCGGCTGGCATTGGCGGCGGAACGGGTCAGGCATGGCCGGGGTCGGCAGCGCATCCCCGACTTCAGCTGCCGAAACGACGAGATCGGCGACCTGTCGCGTGCTTTGGGCGAGATGACCGATGCCTTGTGGGCGCGACTGGACGCTATCGAGCATTTTGCCGCCGACGTCGCTCATGAGATTAAAAATCCGCTGACGTCCCTGCGCAGCGCGGTCGAGACCGCGGCCCGCATCGAGGATGCCGAACGCCGCCGCCCGCTGATGGCGATCATCGAGGATGATATTCGGCGGCTCGACCGGTTGATCACCGACATTTCCGCCGCGTCCCGGGTTGATGCCGAACTCAGCCGGGCCGAGCGCGCTCCGGTTGATCTCGGCGCCATGCTCAGCATGCTGGCCGAAATCCACGCCGCAACCGCAGCCGAAAACCCGGCGTTGCCGTGCGTGGTGGTCGAACTGCCCGAAGGGGCCGGGCTGACCGTGTCGGGCTTCGAAGGGCGGCTGGTCCAGGTTTTCCAGAACCTGATCGCGAATGCACTGTCGTTCTCGCCGCCGGGGGGTACGGTCACCTTGTCGGCGCGTCGCGACGGTGACGGGGTCGCGGTTGCGGTCGGGGATCGCGGTCCCGGAATTCCCGAGGGTAAGTTACAGGCGATTTTCGAGCGCTTTTATACCGAGCGTCCACCGGGCGAAAAGTTCGGCATCCACTCCGGTCTCGGCCTCAGTATCAGCAAGCAGATTATCGAGGCGCATCATGGCAGCATCACCGCCGAAAACCGCTGCGGTCCCGATGGCGGAGTCGCAGGCGCGGTGTTCACGGTACGCCTGCCGCTAAAAAACTGAAACCGGTTCATCGGCGTAAAAGGATTACAGCAACCAGGCAACCGTTCCCGCCAACGCGGCCACGGCGCCCCACAAAGCCCATAGTTCGGTGCGATAGCGCCGGGAACCGGCTTGAACCAAGGCGGCGACGGTGTCGGGGTCGAGGCGGATGCCACGCTCCAGCAACTCGACGGTGCGTTTGGTGCTGCGGATGGCTTCGGGCACTTGGCGGAGCGCCTTGAAAAAGGCTTCCGCTTCATCGAGGACATGCGCTTCGGGGCCACGGTGCTCGCGCATCCAGTTTTCGATCAGCGGACGGGCCAGCTCCCACATATTGATTTCGGGATTGAGCGCGCGGCCAACCCCTTCGGCGGTCAACATGCTCTTTTGTAACAAAAGAAGCTGAGGCTGGGTTTCCATTTCGAACTGCTCGGTCACCGCGAACAGTTGGGCCAACAGGCGCCCGACGGAAATTTCATTGAGCGGCTTGTTGAGCAGCGGCTCTCCGATGGCGCGGCACGCCTGCGTGAACATCTCTTGCGACTGGTGCGAGGCGACGTATCCGGCCTGGAAATGGACCTGAGCCACCCGCCGGTAGTCGCCGGTCAGGAAGCCCAGCAGCATATCGGCCAAGTAATATCGTGTGGTTCGGTCAAGCCGGCCCATGATGCCGAAATCAACCGCGGTAACCCCACCGGTTTCGTTGACGAACAAATTGCCGGGGTGCAGGTCGGCATGGAAATAACCGTCCCGAAACACTTGATTAAAATACGCCGCCGATGCAATCGCGGTGACTTTACTCAGGTCGTGCCCGGCGGCAAGCAGTTTTTCAGTTTCATCAACCTTGATGCCGTGAATGCGTTCCAGGGTCAGCACATGCTTGGCGGTGCGGTCCCAGTCGACGCGCGGCACACGAAACCACGGGTCGTCGCGGAAATTGGCCGCAAGTTCGGAGGCGGCCGCGGCTTCCATCCGCAAATCCATCTCGATGCCGGTGGTGCGCTCGAACATCTCGACGATTTCGATCGGCCGTAGCCGGCGCAGTCTCGGCTGAAGCCGCAAGGCCATCTCGGTCAGCCAATAGAGCAGGTTAACGTCGCGGCGAAAGGCATGCTCGATTCCGGGGCGTAGAATCTTGACCGCGACTTCCTTACCGTCGATGGTGACGGCGAAGTGGACTTGCGCGATTGACGCCGCGGCGATGGCATTACGATCGAAGCTTTGGAATATCCGGTCGAGCGGCTTTTCAAGCTGTTCTTCGACGATGGCGGCGGCGGTATCTCCGGAAAATGGCGGCAAACGATCCTGAAGCCGGGCAAGGTCGGCGGCAATCTCGGCGCCGACCAGATCGGAGCGTGTCGACAGCGCCTGCCCGAGCTTGATGAAGGTCGGTCCCAGCTCGGCCAGAGCCCCGGCCAGCCGTTGACCGGGGCGACCGGCGACCCCGCGCCGCGAGATCAGGCGGGCAAACAGCGCCAACCCCGGCAGCATGTCACCGAGTTCACTCGGGAACAGGGCGTCATGCCGGGCCAGCGTCCGGATAATGACGAACAGGCGGCCGAGGTTGCGCGCGGTGCGAATCACAGGCGCCAGCCGGAGTGAATGGCGGCGACTCCGCCGGTTAAGTTACGGTAGCGCACTTGTCCGAAACCGGCCGCGGCGATCCGGCGGACCATACTGTCCTGGTCGGGGAATTTACGAATGCTTTCGACCAGATAACGATAAGCCGCTTCATCATCCGCGACCACGCGGCCGATTTTGGGCAGCAGCGAAAACGAATAGGTGTCGTAAAGCTCGCGCAATCCCGGCATTGTGACGTGGCTGAATTCCAGGCAGAAAAAACGCCCGCCCGGCCGGAGCACCCTATGGGCTTCCCTTAGCGCGGCGTCGATGCCGGTGACATTACGCAGGCCGAAGGCGATGGTATAGACATCGACCGAGCGGTTTGCCATCGGCAGCGCCATCGCGTCGCCGGTGATCCAGTCGAGTCCCTCGACGATGCCGCGGTCAAGGGCGCGATCCCGCCCGACTCGCAGCATGGCTTCGTTGATGTCGCAGATATGAGCGAAGCCGCCGCCCGCTTCGAGAAAGCGGAAGGCGATATCTCCGGTGCCGCCGGCAACATCAAGCAGCACCATGCCCGGCTGCGGCCGGATTTGTGCCACCAGCGAGGCTTTCCACAGCCGGTGCACGCCACCCGACATCAAATCATTCATCAGGTCGTAGCGACCGGCGACGCTGTCGAACACTTGGCGGACCCGGCCGGCTTTCTCGGCCGGATCGACCTCGGTAAAGCCGAACCAACGACCTTCGGCGCCCGGATCGGGGCGGGCCGCATCGCTTTTGCCGGCGTTTTTATCGGTGCTTTTGTCTGTCATTGTATCGCTCTCGCTCGTCCAACCCACCATAGCGGTTCAGGCGCCGCGGCACCAGTCAGGTGTTGTGCGCAGTCGTGCGTTTGCCCTATGTTTGCGAATCTTTGCTCGATGTTGTGACGCGGTGGCAAAACAGAAAATATAAAGTCATGGCTATTGCTTAAAGCCGACCTCCTGATAAAATTCTTCGCTCGTGTGAAAAGATTTGATAATCTTGTCGATCTCCAGGCGCCTTAGCTGACTAGCACATAGCCCTTCAGTCCCGGTGATCATGTACACATTTCTGCCATCTTCAATAAAAGTTCCAAGTAAAATTAAAAGATGTCCGATAAATTGTTCATCAAATTCCTCCATTTCCTCGAAACATGCGACAATGACCGCCGATAACGAAGAGTTAATTATCTCGCAACCTTTTGCAAGAATTGCGCTATCGGTTGGTGAGGACGTACCCTTGAAAGAAATGCCGGCGAACTCATTGGTTATGACAACTCTGACCCCGAGCATGCTGCCCATTTGATTTAACAGTACTGAATAACCATGGCCAGGACTGCCATCTGTTTTTATCATTGGCCGAATTGATTGGGGATGATAAAAATTCTTAAAGTATGGTGCCATAGCTTTATCATGCTTTGCAATATGATTAATAATCCAAAACTTTAGGAGTTTAAGTATTCTTTCTTTGACGGCCTGTTGTTGTTGCTTTGGAATTGTCTTACTGAAAAGACCTATGGCGCTCTTAACATTTATTCTTAGTTGGCGATGACGCTCTGCATGATCTTTGCAGTTGGCAAACCCGATTCGTTGTTGGATCGCTTCTTCCCGACTGAAATGATAGACCGTATAATATTCCAGTCTCTTCAAGGCATCAAGCAAGAGTCCTTGATCAAAGCCTGCCTCAAGCTGCTGTTCAAACTCGTTAATCAGTAAGATTAGAAATTTGTGGTCGGTATCGATCGCGCCCCCATCGATTGACATTTGTTCGCGCCAATGTACCGGCATAAAGAACCTCAACTCGGAAAATACTCAAAGCCCGGCGCACTATTCAGTTCTCATTGAACATTGCGATAAAACTGTCAAACCGCTTGATATTCTAAATATAATCGGTGCCGGCGGTCAATGCCGGTGTGCCTGAAAATTGCCTTCTTTAATATGGCGGCTTTGTGTCAAGGTCGATAAGACGAGGCGGAACGTCGGCGACCATGCCATCCGGCAGAAACGGTAGCTGAAATAGCTGAAATAGCTGAGTGGATAGTTTCGCATGCCCGAACTTCCCGAAGTTGAAACCGTGTGTCGCGGGCTGGCGCCGAGATTGGTCGGGCGGCGGCTGGCGCGGGTCGAGTTGCGCCGCCAAGGCTTGCGGGTGCCGTTCACTCCCGGGATGGCGGAGCGCCTGAGCGGGCGCTCGGTGACCGCACTGTGGCGGCGGGCCAAATATATAGTGATGTGTATGGAGGATGGCGCGGCGGCGATCATTCACCTCGGCATGTCGGGCCGGATGGTGATTACGGAGTCTCCCGCGGGCGCGCCCGGCCGGCACGATCACGTGATCCTGACCACCGATGATGGTGCGATCGTGACCTTTAACGATGCGCGGCGATTCGGCGTGATGGTGCTGTGCGAAGAGCGAGACCTGACAACGCACCCGCTGTTGGCCGGGCTCGGACCGGAGCCGCTGTCCGACGATTTCACCCCGGCGCTGCTCTCGGCCCGGTTGGCGCGCAAGATCACCCCGATCAAGGCGGCGCTGCTTGATCAAACGGTGGTGGCCGGTCTCGGCAATATCTATGTGGTCGAGGCCTTGTTTCAGGCCGGAATCTCGCCGTTACGCAGTGCGGCTTCGGTAGCGGGCGCGGGCGCCGAGCTGTTGGTGCCGGCGATTCGCCGGGTGTTGCAGGCGGCGATTGCCGCCGGTGGCTCATCGCTGCGCGATTATGTCCAGGCATCGGGCGAACTCGGCTATTTTCAGCACAGCTTTGCCGTCTATGGCCGCGAGGGCCTGGCTTGTCCCGGCTGCTCTTGCGATCCGGCGGTGACCGGCGGCATCGAGCGGCTGGTGCAGTCGAATCGCTCAAGCTGGTGGTGTCCGCGCAAGCAAGGGTAACCCCTGCCTGACGGGCGATTTTGCCGGGGAAGCCATGACTCGCTTTTCGCGGCCATTTCGGGCATGTAAGGTGCTCGACTTGTAAGTTGCATAAGCGGGCTGGAGCGGCGAAATCCCAATGAACAGCGGGCACAAGGTGCGAGAGCGCGAATTGGAGCCGAAGGCTCTGGATGTTGATTCCTTGCGGCGGTCGTTTCACGAGCGGCTGATTTACGCGGTCGGCAAGGACAAGGCCAATGCCACCCGGCGCGACTGGTTCAACGCGGTGGTGCTGTCGGTGCGCGACCGCATGGTCGAACGCTGGATGGAGACCGTCCGCGCCCAGTATCAGCAGGACGTCAAGCGCGTCTATTATCTGTCGCTGGAATTCTTGATCGGGCGCTTGCTGACCAGCGGCATGGCCAATCTGGGGATTCTGGAGGAGTGCCGGCAGGCGCTCGGACAGATCGGGCTCGATCTCGACGAGGTGCTGGCCTCGGAGCCGGATGCGGCGCTCGGCAATGGCGGTCTCGGCCGGCTGGCGGCGTGCTTCCTCGACAGTATGGCAACGATCGGTTTGCCGGGCATGGGATACGGCATTCGTTACGAGTTCGGCCTGTTCGAACAACATTTCGAGCGTGGTTGGCAAGTTGAGTATCCCGAGCAATGGTTGCAGTTTGGCAACCCCTGGGAGTTTCCGCGCGCCGAAGTGCTCTATCCGGTTCAGTTCTACGGCCGGGTTGAGACCGTCCGCGACGGGCCGCGCGGCACTGCGCACCGTTGGGTTGACGCCGAGCGCGTGTTGGCCGAGGCGTTCGATACGCCGGTGGTCGGCTACGGCGGGCGCACGATCAATACACTCCGTCTGTGGCAGGCGCGGGCGACCAGTGCGCTGAATCTCGGGCTGTTCGCGGTGGGCGACTATTTGCGCGCAGTCGAGCACAAGGTGTTATCGGAAAACCTGTCGCGTGTGTTGTATCCGAATGATACCACCGAGACCGGGCGAGAGCTGCGGCTGAAACAGGAATATTTCTTTACCAGTGCGTCCTTACAGGACATTTTACGGCGTTTTCTGAAACAGCATAACGACTTTACCCTCCTGTCGGACCGGGCCGCGATTCAGCTTAACGACACGCACCCGGCGATCGGGATTGCCGAATTGATGCGGTTGCTGGTCGATCATCATGCGGTTCCTTGGGAAAAGGCGTGGGAGATCACGACCAAGACCTTCTCCTACACCAACCACACCTTGTTGCCCGAGGCGCTGGAAGCGTGGCCGGTCCGCATGATGGAACGGGTTCTGCCCCGTCATATGCAGATTATTTACGATATCAACAGCCAGTTCCTGCATAATTCACGAGCCCGCTTAAACGGCGACATTGGTCGGTTGCAGCGTCTGTCGCTGATTGACGAGCGCGGCGAGCGGCGGGTGCGGATGGGCAATCTTGCCTTCATCGGCAGTCACAAGGTCAACGGCGTGTCGGCTCTCCATACCGACATGATGAAACGGACCGTGTTCGCCGATCTTCATGCCGAGTTTCCGGAGCGCATCAACAACAAGACCAACGGCATTACGCCGCGGCGCTGGCTGCTGGAGGCGAATCCGTCGCTGGCGCGGTTGGTGACTTCACGCATCGGACCCGGTTGGATCAGTCACCTGGATGATCTGGCGGCGTTGAAAGATTTGGCCGGCGACGAGGATTTCCAGGATTCGTTCCGACAGTCCAAGCGCGCCAACAAGGTCAGGCTGGCTGCTTATATCGCGCGACAGGTCGGCATCGAGGTTTCGACTGACAGCCTGTTCGATGCACAGGTCAAGCGTATTCATGAATACAAGCGCCAACTGATGAACTTGTTACAGACGGTGGCGCTTTACAACGACATCAAGGATAATCCCGGAGTCTCCCGGGTGCCGGTGACCAAGATATTTGCCGGCAAGGCGGCGCCTTCGTATCAAATCGCTAAACTGATCATCAAGCTGATCAATGATGTGGCCGAGGTGGTCAATCATGACCCGGCGGTGCGCAATCAGCTGAAAATCGTGTTTCTGCCGAATTATAGCGTGACTGCGGCCGAATTGATCATTCCCGCCGCCGATCTGTCTCAGCAGATTTCAACCGCGGGCATGGAGGCGTCGGGCACCGGCAACATGAAGCTGGCGCTGAACGGTGCGTTGACCATCGGCACGCTCGATGGCGCCAATGTCGAAATTCGCGAGGCGGTCGGGCCGGAAAACATCTTCATCTTCGGCCTGACCGCCGACGAGGTGGTGGAGGTGCATCTTCAGGGCCGTGATCCGCGCCATCGAATCGCGGCGAGTCCCAAACTCGCGCGGGCGCTCCAGATGATTGCCGACGGTGCGTTCTCGCCCGACGATCGCGGTCGCTTCCACCCGATTCTACGCTCGTTGACCGATGGCGGCGATCATTTCCTGGTCACCGCCGATTTCGATGATTATTGCCGGAGCTATGGTGAGGTGCTTGCTCTCTATAGTGACCGGGACGCCTGGACCGCCAAGGCAATTCTGAACACCGCGAGCATGGGGTGGTTTTCCAGCGATCGAACGGTCGGTGAATATGGCGATGAAATCTGGGACGTCAAACCGCTGGATGTCCCGGCTCGACCGGGCAAAGGGACCAGGGGGGCATAATATTTCGGCGGCCCGAGAAAACGACTCGGGCCGCCGGCTATAAAGATCGGCAGGGCTTCAAGACGAATTGAACTTAATCGTCATTCCGGTCTTCTTACCGTCATTCCGGTCTTCTTACCGTCATTCCCGCGGACGCGGGAATCCAGCTCACCTCATCCCGAATCGCGCATTTGCGACCTGCGCTCCCCGCTTTCGCGGGGGGCGCTTTTCGTGCGGTTGGCTTCGGCGGCTCCCGTGTTCGAGGCCGGGCGTCCTTACTTGATTTCCTCAATCATGCGCTGGTGGACCCAAAACTTGACCGTGTTGTTGCCGCTGAGGGTAAATTCCAGCCATGCGCCTTCGACTTTACCGGTTTTGTGAAGCACCATTCCTTTGGAAAGGTCCTGAACCACGGCGCTGGATTTCACCGGTTTGGCCCGACCGTGGACCAACACCATCGAATCGATAATCCGATAGCTCGGCGCCGTGACCGCTTTGACGGGAGCCGCTGCGGGGACGGGGGGAGCGATCACAGCCGGGGTCGGCTCGACCATTTTAGGCGACTCAACCTTCGGAGGCTCGGGGATAACCGGTGCCGGGGTCGGCTCGACCATTTTAGGCGACTCAACCTTCGGAGGCTCGGGGATAA